>NZ_BAAGGP010000057.1:0-18961 GCF_054658615.1 Pseudolactococcus yaeyamensis | reverse complement strand
TTGAAAGAATTAGGCTTTGATTTTTCTTCTATGCCACAATTTAACATTGATTTAAGAGGGAATTTAGACGAAATCAAAAAAGTTAAAAGCTTAAAAATAATTGCCAATGTCAAACTACTTAACCCTATAGTAACCTTACAACGTACTAAAGCGCAAGTATCTGTATCTAGGAGAGGTTACAAACTTGTAGCTCAAGGCTTATCTTTTTTACCACAAGCTACTGAAAGAAAGGAGCATACTCATGTATCTTAAAAAATTAGACCCCAAAACACAAAAAGAGTACAGTAAACTTAAACCGTTTGTCTCAGGCACTTGGTATCTCAAGATGAATGAGGATGGCACAAAGGCAAGAAATGCGAAAGGTAGTCCGTTACTGACTTGTATGGCAGATGAAGACCTATGTTTAGCTTTAGCTGTTGGCGAGTTTACAAGGGTAGAAATTTAGGTCAGGTAAACCGTGCAAAAGCGCACCAGATATGAGATAATAGAGTTATCAAAACAATCAAGTAAAAAATAGGAGTATGAAAATCATGATAGAAAAAATTAAGGCAACAACGCTTAAACAACGTTTAGCAGTAGGTGCTATCGCTTTGGTTCTAATCGGTGGTGGGACTGGTCTAGCAGTCCATCAAAACAATGTCGCAAGCGCTAAAGCTGAAAGCAGACAAGAAAAGCTAGAAGCGGACAAGAAAGCTAAGCTAGACAAACACTTGAAAGCGGACAAGGAAGCTAAGGCTAAAGCTGATAAAGAAGCCAAAGAAAAGGCGGACAAAGAAGCTAAAGTTAAGGCACTTAAACTTGAAGCTGACAAAAAAGCTAAGGCAGAAAGTGAAGCCAAGGCAAAAGCTGATAGTGAAGCTAAAGCGAAGGCTGAAAGCGAAAAAGCACAAGCCGAACAACAAGCGCAGGCGGTAGCTACTCAACAAGCTGAACAACAAGCCCAACAGGCGGTGGCACAACCAGAGCAACAACAACCTGATTATGGCTATGCACCTCAACCAGAAACACCAAGCGCACCAAGTAATTCAGCACCTGCCCAAAATTCAAATGATGTTAAAATCGACTGGTCACAAGAAGGTCGGGATAAAGCTGAATTAGACCCCGGCAAAGGCTATCAAGGTGGGTCGCCATGGGATTAAAACAATCGAAAAAACGCTTAAAAGAGAAGTCTACAATGATTTCTCTTTTTTATGTAGAAAAAAGGAGATAAATATATGAACGATAACTTTAAACAAACACATTTCAAAACATGGAAATCTGGCAAAAAATGGCTATATAGCGCTACTGCTTTGGCTGTTTTAGTCGGTGGTATTGCGCTTAGTCAAGTAGTGCCACTTGTCTCGCCAACAGTTCAAGTGGTATCGGCAGATGTCGTCAACGGTACTCAAATCGGAGAAATCAACGGAAAACCAGTTGTTAAAGCACAATCAAATGACATGGCTTCAGCTAGTTTCCAAGGCACGGTTGATGGACTTCTGGCAAATGCTGATTTAAATGGTGTCCGCTATGTCGCAGATAACATCGCTTGGCAATCAAACACCACACTTCACAACGGACAATCACTTTCTAGCTTTGGCGATTCTGCTAGATTTACATTAGGTCAAGACGGTTTCCAACCTACCGATTTAGCAATTCATATTGACCATAACTATTCTTTTGCTGTCATGAATGTCGGCACAATTACTGACACAACAACAGGCGAAAAAATCCCTGTCTCTATGAGAGTAACGAACAACGGCTTAGAACACGGTAACGACGGTCAAACCAATAACGACGCCATTTTCGCAATTCGTAATGAAGGTAGCACGGTAACGATTGGATCGGTCACACCAGTAAACGGTACAGATACAGGCGGTGGGCAGTCCGAAAATGGCGGTGGTTCAGGCGGTTCTGTTGGAGACGGCTCACTTGTCGGTTTCCTAAATAAAAATCGTACGACCGTAGCACTCGTTCGGACTGACAACGGACAAGAAATTCCTGACACTGAATTATTAGTCGCTATGAAAGTTAGTGATGTGGACGCCAACCAACTCATTGAGGTTGGTGGGAATGGTGCTTTAGGTTATATCGTCAGTCCTGACACTGCTCTTTCAGTATCAGGAAACGGCTTACGTTCAACCTCGAACGGTGCAACGATTACAGATTCGCCACTTTTAACCTCTAACTCATATGTTGTTTTAAAACGCTTCAATAAGTCTTTGGTTGACATTACTTATCTTGACGGCGCAGGTGACCATAAAGACCTTGTCTGGGCTTTATTTGGCTATCTACCGTTCAAGGTAAATGTTACGGGCGACCTACAAATTATCAAGACAGGTGCGACATCAGGCGATAAGATGTGGAATGGGAATTATTCGCTTAAAGGTAATGAATTCACGGTTAAAAACGTGCTAACAGGTAAAACCTATACCGCTACGACTGACGAAAAAGGTAAAGCCATGTTAAAAGGCTTACCAGTTGGCTTTTATGATGTACCTGAGACAAAGGCAAGTAATGGCTTTGTGAATAGCTTTAAGACAGTACGTGTCGAAGTCAAGCCAAACGGTCAAACTGCACTAGGCTACAATGAAGCCAAAGGCACTAACACCGAAGTCAAGGGCGAAAATGAACTTTTGAAACTTGACAAAGAAACAGGCACAACCGAGCCACAAGGTAAGGCTGAACTCAAAGGCGCTGAGTACATGTTAGTCCATGATGATGAGAGTACTGGTTCAAGTCCACACAAAAAAAGCGACCCAGTTAAATGGTCTGAAATTCCAGCCCCTCTATTGATTTCTGGTACGAAAGTCACAACTTCCACCATCAACGGTAAGAAAGTTAATCATGGCGATAAAGTCGTTCTAAAAGTTGATGATGTCAAATTTAACCTTGCGATTGGTAACTTACCAGTAGGTAAATATCATTGGGAAGAAATCAACGTGCCAATCGGTTATGTGACAGATGATAGTGATTTGTCGTTTGAAGTTAAGAAAAAAGATGACACTACCCAAAACATTGTCACACCTCAGACAAAGTCTCTTGAACAAGCTATCAAAATTAAACTCTTAATTCAGAAAAAAGTTGAGATTGCTGGCGAAAGCGCTGATAGTGGCTACAATGATATTAAAATCAATGTCACGCCACGTGAGGGGACAGATGCAGACCCTCAAACGATTACCACGGGTATCTTGAATGATGAAGATGGTTATGCAAATTTTGAGGGTATCTATGGCGATTATGTCATTACAGAAGACCCTAGCACCTTACCGAAAGGTACTGAGTTATTTGAGCCAATCTATATCCACACGGATACTGACCCTGAAACGGATAAAATCACACTACAAGCGACTTATAAGGCTTATGCGGACGAGGAGGGGGCTGTCCCGCTTTCAGGTCGTCAATTCTCCCAATCTGATAATGAAACAGATAAGAATGAAAACCTAACTGGTACAGTCGCAGGTGCAGTCTCTTCTAAAGTGCCTTTTATCAGTCTCTCTAAAATTGTCTTGACGGATAAAGCCACACCACTACCACCAGAAACACCAAGTATTGATGTGGAAAAATCAAGTGAGAAAATTCCACAAGCAGGACAAGGCAACAACCTTGATGAACCAAACAATATTGGTCTAGGAGATGCGGATACCAAGGAAACGGCAATCAAACTTGATGATAAAGCCAAAACCATGTATTTCCGCTTGACTAATAACGGTACTGAGCCACTGATTGACATTGAACCATCTGATAAAACAATCATCGGCAACAAACTGGTTAAAGACATCAAGTACACATATCAAGGCAAGGCGCTTACGCTCAATAAAAGTGGTGTGCTAGAACTTGATGGTAAAATCTTTGAATTACCATTAGATGGCTATATTGAAGCGATTGGTACGCTTGAAAAACTTGCGGACGGAGAAACACACGCTGACGAAATCACGGTCAAAGCCAAAGGTAAAAACAGCGGTAAGACGGTTAGTGATAAAGACAAATGGTATGGTGTAAAGGAAAAAGCGCCTGAAACACCTAAAAAGCCTGAACCTCCCAAAACACCAGAAACACCCGCTAAACCAGCTGAACCAAATCTCCCCATGACAGGCGAACAAAAAGCGATAATCGGTTCAGTTATCGGTGGACTGCTTGTGTTGTCTATCACTGCCTACAAGCACAAGGGCATTATCCAAGCTCTAGCAAGCGTTAAGGATAAAATCAAGAAGTAGACCCTAAACACAAAATAGGGGCATTAGAAAGCCTAGAATGAGTTTCTAGGTGGCGTATCTTAGTTTAAAGGTAAAACCACTTACTATAAGTGATTATAGGTTCAACTCCTATGAGATACATAAATTGAAAAAAGAAAGGGGGAGACCTATGGATATAAACAATTTTCCTGATATTTTGGTGGATAAAGAGTATTTGATTGATAATTTCTTTCCGTCATTCAAGCTGAAAACTTTAGAAAAGTACATGACAGATATTAGAAAAACGCCAGAATTTGAAGATGTTTTAACACATTCAAGCACACGAAAAACGCTAATCAATCCGAAAGGCTTTTTTTTATATCTCAAATATAGAGAAAGCAAGATGTATCAGTAAAAATGGTATAATTAGTTTATTCAACTAATGATATACCAAGAAAGGTGGGTATATTGTTTTACAAAAAAACAAGTAACGGCAAGTACCGTTATTATGAAAAATATTATGACGAAAGTGAGGGTAAATGGAAACAAGCGACAATTACGCTAAATTCCAAAACCAGACAGGCACAAGGCGAAGCGAGACGAAAACTTGAAGCAAAGATTGAAAAGAAATTGCTTGAAGATGATGTCAGCAAAAGACTAGGACAAAAAGCTAACAAGATAACCGTTAAAGAGGTTTACGAGGAATACCGTGCTTTTAGAAAGCAAGAGCTTAAAGACAGTACGTTTTCCACACAAGAGAATGCTTTAAACAGTATTCTGGTAAATATCCTAGATAAGCGGATAAGAAGTATCTCAAGCAGTTATTTTCAGAAAATTTTTATGTTAAGTTCAAATTCGCTCTCATATAAAAGATTGCAAAAAACAATCATCAGTTCATTTTTCAAGTATGCGATAAAAATAGGTTATATTGATAGCAACCCGATTGATAGAGTTGAATTACCTAAACAAAGAAAAGAGATTGAGGAAATCGAACGAAAAAGAGCTAAATTCTTTTCAAGGGAAGAAATGGCGCTATTTAAACAATATTTTGGGGTTTCCTCTAACGAGATAAGAATGAACCTCTTAATTGAATTTATGTACTTTACAGGTCTGCGTATTGGCGAGGCAATCGCTTTGATGTGGGAGAATATAGACTTAGACAATCGTTGTATCAATGTGAAATACAATATTGACCATCATAGTGCTAGCTTAAAATCATTTAAATTAACATCACCTAAGACTGAAAATTCGTATCGAAAAATTTCTATTAACACGAGATGTGTTGAAATACTTCTTGAAATGAAAGCCATGAATTTAAAGATTACCCCTTTAGACCAACGCTTTATTTTTCTAGGCAATACAGGCAATTTGATATATCCTGAGAGATTAAATGTCTATCTTAAAAAAATTGGTAAAATAGCTTGTATTGCGAACAAGAACCCAGAAGACTTTTCAAGCCATATGTTAAGACATTCGCATATTAGTTTACTAACAGAGTTAGGCGTGCCTATTAAGGCGATTATGGAGCGTGTGGGGCATAAGGACGAAAAGACAACCATTCAGATTTATACTCATGTGACTGAGAAAATGAGGTCTGATGTTAGTGATAAATTGGAAAATATTTGACTGAAAAACTAACCAAAAAGTAACCAAAAGTTGTGGTTAGCGTGGAGATTATAAGAGAATGTAAGAGCAGCATTAAGTCGCTAGAGACCTTTAAATATGGGCGTTTATAGGACATTGGAGAATGATAGAGAGGGAAGGGAAAATATACTAAACTTATGAAAATTCTAGCAGCGATTGATTCATTTAAAGGCAGCGCCACTTCTGAGCAACTAAATGCTGCAGCTTTATCTGGTATTTTAGCAGCATTTCCTGACCTACAGGTACAGAGTATACCGATTGCTGATGGCGGTGAGGGCGTTTTAGATGTGCTTGCTTATCAGGAAAATGCCATCAAAAAGACGACTCAAACAACTGATTTATCAGGACGTCAACTTGAGGTACCTTATCTATTACTAGGAGATACAGCAATTATTGAGTCAGCCAAAATCATCGGGATTAATTTAGTAACAGTCGGACCTGAAAGCATCTCACGCGCAACAACCTTCGGATTAGGTGCAGTTGTGCAATCTGCCATTCAAGCAGGCGCCAAAACAATTATTGTGAGCTTGGGAGGCACTGGAACCTCTGACGGCGGGCAAGGCTTTTAAAAAAGTCTAGAGACAACCGATTTATCAGGTGTGACCCTTATTGGGGCAAGTGATGTGACCAATCCTTATTACGGGGAAAATGGTGCAGCCACTATTTTTGCAGCCCAAAAAGGTGCAACAGCGGCACAAATCACTCAGTTTAACGCGCGTGATGCACGATTTGCACAAGAGCTGTTGAAGGATCGTGGTATTGATTTACAAAAAATACCAGGAACAGGTGCAGCTGGTGGACTTGGTGGTGCGATTGCTTTACTAGGTGGTCAATTGATTTCGGGGTTTAAACTCATTTCTAATTTAGTTCATTTAGAGCAAGCTATTTTAGAATCAGACCTTGTGATAACAGGTGAAGGTCATCTGGATTATCAAAGTTGTCAAGGTAAAGTCGTTTCAGGCGTGGCCAAACTAGCAAAAAAACATAGGAAACCATGTATAGCGGTAGTTGGCAGTCGCTCGGATAATTTGGGAAGACTTGAAAAAGATTTGACTGCTATTTTTAGTATCCAAACAGGTCCGATCGATTTGGCTAGTGCAATCAATACCGAAACGACTCTAAAAAATATGGCGATGGCAGTGCAAAATGTTGTCCGTGTTTTTGAATTGCGCAAATAATAACAAAAGAAAAAACACATCGAGACTTTTTCTTTGATTTAAGTAACGACCTCATGAATGGATTATAATAATTTATATGAATAAATCTGATATTCATACTGCTGTAATCCCACCAGTACATTTATACAAAAACTGTGATACAATTTAAGGATAGATACAGGGAAAAATGGAGAAAATCAGATGACAAGATGTGGTTGGGCGAAGTCAACGCTGGAAATCGCGTATCATGATCAAGAATGGGGAAAACCCAAATATGATGATGCTATGCTTTTTGAAATGCTGATTCTTGAAGGTATGCAGGCTGGTCTGAGTTGGTCCACGATTTTAGCTAAGCGAGAGAATTATCGCAAGGCTCTGGATGGTTTTGATCTACAAAAAATCAAAGATTATAATCAAGATAAGTTAGATGAGTTGCTACAAAATACAGGACTAATTCGCAATCGCCTCAAAGTGCAAGCAATTGTTAAAAATGCTAAGGCTTTTATTCAGGTTCAAGCAGAATTTGGTAGTTTTTCAAGCTATCTCTGGCAGTATGTCTCAGATCAACCCATACAACATGACTATCAAGCCTTATCAGATATCCCAGCCAGTAGTGATATTTCTGAAAAGATGAGTCAAGACATGAAAAAAAGAGGTTTTTCATTTGTTGGTCCGACTATTTGTTACGCCTATATGCAGTCTGTCGGATTGGTAAATGACCATCTTGTCTCGTGTGATTATCGATAATAGTATAGCAAAAAAAGCAACCAAGTTTGCTTTTTTTGATTATAACCGTTCTTGAATCCGTGCTTCATAGAATGCAACCATAGACATTTCAGTGTAAGGCATGGTCCAGATTTTAGGTAGACCGAAAAAGAAATTACTTAGAATATACCAACCGATAAAAGTTAAGTTAAAGAGGAAGTATTTAAACTTATAACCTTTCATCATTTTTTTTGAAGTACTCAGCACATCCCAGATGCCTTGATATTGGTTATTTTTAAGTTTATCATATAGCACATAAGTTGCTTGTGACCAAGCAAAGCCAAGGTAAATGGCGAAAATCCAACTGATAACAGGGAGAAAAAATAGAAGGAATAAGATTAATTGTGACCAAGCAACGCCAAAGAAAATCATGTAAATCCAACCGATAAAAGGGGTAAAGGATAAAAGGAAAAAGATTATTTGTGTGACAAGTGTTAAGATAGCGATTTTCCAGAAAGAGTTGTCATTAAAAGTTCTAAGAATGTCTTTGGATAAATTGATATCTTCTTTTTTACCACGAAAAATTTCTAAATAGTTGAACATGCTAGCTGTTTGAAAGACAGTCACGATAACTGTTATAAAGAAACCAATAACAAGTGAAACGATAATGATTGGGATTGCAATCGCAAGAACCAGTCCCCAATCAATATTTGAAAGCACATCAGGATCGCTAAAAAAATCAATATTTGAATTTTCTAAACGATATCGTAATGAAGTTGTTGGCGAATTAGAAAAACGGCCTGTAAGAATTGATAATGCTAATGGCACAATAAATAAAAGTATTTTTTGGATAAAATTATCTTTAAGTGCGTATTTTGCGGCCTGTTTAAGTTCTGAACTGGTCATGTTTACTCCTAGTTGTAAGTCTTTTAACAATATTTTATTGTAATTATCATAACATTTTTATCAAAAATTAGCAAAAATAAATCTAATCTGGTATAAGATATGAAAACTGCTTCTCAAGTGTCATGCTTTTTTTATTGCTTATAATTTGCTATAATAGAAATTATCAAAAATAAATGAGGTAAAGACATGAATTTTGTAATTTTGATCATTCTCTTTGGAGGAATGATGTGGTTTATGCAACGTAACCAAAAGAAAGCCGCAACGAAGCGACAAGAGCAACTTGACAATATGCAACTAGGTTCTGATATTGTAACAATTGGTGGCTTACATGGTATTTTGGCAAGTGTTGATAAAACCAAAGGGACGATTGAATTAGATGCTGAAGGAGTCATTTTGATTTTTGATCGTGCAGCAGTTAAAACAGTTAAACCGATTGTAACTACCGAAGCACTTGATGCTGTGATTGCTGATGCTAAGACAGAAAGTGTTGATACTAGCGAAATAGTTGACAAACAAGATTCACCTTTTGTATAACACATAACAATAGGCCAAGTGGCTTATTTTTTTTAGAATTTTTATTGAAAATGTGTTAGAATTAAAGGAAGCTCGTAAACTAGATGGCAAGGAACTAGTACATCATTATTTAGAAGTCTAAATGATATTAATTATGTGGTGTTGCTGATTTTGACTGCATTGCAACATGCTAGTGAGTAATCAGGAACGATGAATTAGAGGTATGTGGTAAGAATGGTAGAAACATCTCATAAAGTAGCAACGCAAAAAATTCCCAATCATTTGGCAGTTATCATGGATGGCAATGGTCGGTGGGCGCAGCGTCAAGGAAAAGCACGTGTTTTTGGTCATAAAGCAGGTATGGATGCCTTGCAGACGATTGCTATTCATGCGCAAAATCGAGGTGTTAAAATCATGACCGTCTATGCTTTTTCGACAGAAAACTGGACGAGACCAGCTGCTGAAGTCAAATTCATCATGAGTTTACCGATTGATTTTTATGAAAGATTTGTCCCAACCTTGAATCGCGAAAACATCCGAATTGCCATGATTGGTACACGAGAAGGTGTCCCAAAAGCAACGCTGAAATCAATTGATAGAGCGATGGTTGATACGGCGCAAAATACAGGGATGATTTTGACTATTGCTCTGAATTATGGTGGACAAGCGGAAATTTTAGATGCTGTTAAAGCGTTGGCGGCAGAAGTTCAAGAAGGGGTGTTGTCGATAGATGATATCACACAAGCAAGTTTTGAGCAGCACTTAACGACAGCGGTTTTGCCAGAAGCCTATCGGAATCCTGATTTTGTCATCCGAACATCAGGCGAAAATCGATTGAGTAATTTTTTACCGTGGCAGACGGCTTACAGCGAATTATATTTTACAGAGACATTATGGCCAGATTTTGATGAGGCTGCGTTAGATTTAGCATTTGACGTCTTCTCACAACGAGATCGCAGATATGGGGGAATCAAAAAATGACACAAAGAATTATCACAGGTGTTGTCGCAGGAGCTATCTTTTTAGGCTTAGCGATTATAGGTGGCACACCTTTTCATGTTTTAGTAGCTTTACTCGTTATCCTTGCTATGGGTGAATTATTCAGGATGCGCAAGTTAGAAATTCTATCTTTTGAAGGGATTTTAGCAATGCTTGCAGCGCTATCTTTGTCTTTACCGACAACGCAATATTTTCCAAAACTTGGGCTAGATAGTAATTTTACCTTGTTTACTCTATTTTTATTGATCATGATGGGGGTGATGGTTTTTACCAAGGGTAAATATTCTTTTGAAGATTTAGGATTTCCATTTTTATCGGCTTTTTACATCGGAATTGGTTTTCAGAATTTGATAGCAGCACGTGAGAATAGTTTATTTATCCTATTTTTGGCTCTGTTTATTGTCTGGGCAACAGATTCAGGTGCCTATTTTGTTGGTCGGAAATTTGGTAAGACAAAATTGATTCCGAGTGTGTCACCAAATAAAACAGTTGAAGGGTCATTGGGTGGCATTGCTTCAGCTGTTGTTGTTGCCTTACTGATGGTCTTTCTTTATCCTAAGCAAGCACCTCAGATTAATCTACTTCATTTAGTTATTTTAGTGGCTATTTTCTCTGTTGTTGGACAACTCGGTGATTTGGTAGAATCTAGTTTGAAACGTCATTTTGGTGTCAAGGATTCAGGTAAAATTTTACCGGGTCATGGTGGTATTCTAGACCGTTTTGATAGTCTCATTTTTGTTTTTCCGATGATGCATTTACTTAGTTTATTTTAATTTTATCTGACTTAATATAAGGCTTGTGACTCGTGTGATGACATCATGGCGCAAGTATTGGATAAGCATGTTTAATTAATTTAAGATGAAGGAGGGAGTTAAGGACATGACAAAGAAAAAAATTATTTTATTGGGGGCGACAGGAAGTGTCGGTGTGCAGGCATTAGATGTGATTGCAGCACATCCTGAGCAATTTGAATTAGTTGGTTTTGCTTTCGGTAAGAACATTGAGAAAGCGCGTGAGATTATTCAAGTCTTTTCTCCTAAAATCGTTGTTGCAGCGCAAGAATCATCACAAGTCGCACTTGTCAAAGAATTTCCAGATGTTGAGATTCATGCAGGGAGTGAAGGTTTAATCACATTAGCTCAAACAGAAGTTTACGATATTTTGCTCAATGCAATCGTGGGTTCTGTTGGCTTCCCGCCAACAATTGAAGCGGTGCAACTTGGTCGTGATGTTGCCTTAGCAAATAAGGAAACTTTGGTCGTTGCAGGTTATACAATTATGGCAGAAGCTAAGCGGACTGGTAGTAAAATTTTGCCTGTTGATAGTGAGCATGCGGCGATTTTCCAAGTCCTCCAAGGTGTTGAAAAAAGTGATGTCCGCAGTTTGACGATTACAGCTTCAGGTGGATCATTCCGTGATCAAACACGTGAGGAGTTGCTTGATGTGACCCTTGAGGATGCTTTAGCACATCCCAACTGGTCGATGGGAGCTAAAATCACGCTAGATTCTGCGACTATGGTTAATAAAGGTCTGGAAGTGATTGAAGCGCATCATTTATTTGAGATACCTTATGATGATATCCATGTTGTGTTACATCGGGAATCCGTCGTGCATTCAATGGTGACGCTTAAAGATGGTGCTGTTCTGGCGCAACTCGGGGCAACGGATATGCGTGAGCCGATTCAGTATGCCTTATCCTACCCGAGACACTTGACCGTGCATCATGAAACACCGTTTGACTTGACTAAAATCGGTGCCTTGCATTTTGAAAAAATGGATCTGGTTCGTTTTCCCATGTTAGATTTGGCTTATCGGGTAGGTAGACTAGGCGGTGGCTATCCAGCGGTTTATAATGCAGCAAATGAAATCGCCAATCAAGCCTTCCAAGATGGTAAAATTACTTTCTTAGAGATTGAACAATTAATTACACGTGCCGTTTTTGAACATATGGAATTTGATGGGCAAACCTTAAATCAAATTTTAGCCTCTGATAAAAGAACACGTCAAAAAGTAGCGCAGTGGGTTGAAGATTTGACCCAAGAAAAAGATTTTGAGCAGATTGAAGTTTCGTAGAAACTCCGCTTGAACGAAGTCATCAGCGTAGGTCAAGTGTCAAGATTTCACAAAATGAAATCGTAGAAAGGTAAATAACATCATATGGTACAAAGTTTAGTCACATTTATCATCATTTTCGGCATTATCGTCTGTGTCCACGAGTATGGTCACCTGTATTTTGCTAAAAAATCAGGCATTTTGGTGCGAGAATTTGCGATTGGTATGGGACCAAAAATTTATGCCCATCAAGCGAAAGATGGCACTGTTTATACCATTCGGATTTTACCTTTGGGCGGTTATGTTCGCATGGCTGGTTGGGGTGAAGATGAAACGGAAATCAAGACTGGCGCCCCTGTGAGCTTGACACTGAATGCTCAAAGCCAGACGGTAACACGTATCAATCTCAGTGATAAAGTGCAGTTTGGTCAAGCGCTACCGATGCTCGTGACAGATTACGACTTCGAAAAAGCCTTAACCATTACCGGCGAGGTCAATGGCGAAGTCATGACCTATGCGGTGGCTCATGATGCGACGGTTGTTGAGGAAGACGGTACGGAGCTGCGCATTGCGCCTTTAGATGTCCAGTATCAGAGCGCAAGTTTGCCTGGTCGAATGATGACGAACTTTGCGGGACCGCTCAATAATTTTATTTTGGGTGCGGTGGCGTTTGTTCTGGTTGCTTTTATGCAGGGTGGTGTGCAAGATTTGAAGACCAACAAAATCACGGTGTCGGACCACAATTATCCAGCTTATCAGGCGGGGTTGCGGACGGGTGATAAGTTGGAGTCGATTAATGGTGTGCCAATTTCTGATTGGTCGGAATTGTCTAAGGCAATTGGTCAATCTGATGGTAAGGCTATAAAAGTTATAACTGATAGCAAAACGCTTACGATTACACCTAAGAAGAAGGATAGGTCGTATGTCATTGGGATTACACCATTTCTTAAAACAGGTTTTGTAGACAAAATAACTGGGGGTCTAAAAGAGGCGTGGACATCTGCTTTTGCGATCATTAATGCTTTGAAGGATTTGATTTTACGTCCGGATATTAATAAATTGGGTGGACCGGTTGCCATGTACAAGATGTCTGGTGAGGCAGCACGTGAAGGTATTACGACGGTTATCAGCTTTATGGCACTTTTATCTATTAATCTGGGGATTTTCAATCTGATTCCGATTCCTGCTTTGGATGGTGGTAAAATTGTCATGAATATCATTGAAGCGATTCGTCGCAAACCGATGAAACAAGAGCATGAAAGTATCATTACCCTTGTCGGTGTCGGTATTATGGTTGTTTTGATGATTGCGGTGACTTGGAATGATATTTTACGGTTGTTTCGGTGAGTAATAAAATTTTAGTTTAAAAACACGAATGTTTTAATTGTTCGTGTTTTTTAATTATCTTTTTCGATAATCTAGTGGTGTTTGGGAGGTTTTGTTTTTGAAAAATCTGATGAAAGAGCTAGTATTCATAAAGCCGATACTATCAGAAATATCGTGAATAGAGTTATCAGTATATTGAAGTTGGTGACAAGCGTGCTCTAACTTTAATTTTGAAACGAAATTTGAAAAAGTAAGATTGGTTTGATTTGAAATTTCATTTTTGATTTTTCTCTGGCTTACTTTTAAAATATTTGAAATATCTTCAAGTGTTGGATTTATCGCAAGATGATTAAGAATTTCATGCTTGATAGAGAAGTAGAGTGTTTTAGTTTTGAGATGTTTGGATAAGTGAAGATAAATTTTAAAACATTTATTTTTAATATCATGGTTATCTAAGATAGGAAAATGATAAAAATCAAGTATTTTATCACGACTAGTTTTTGAACGAAAACCACCATAAACGAAGGCACCAAAGAGTGTGTCGTCGTTAGTTTTTTGAATCGGAAAGGTAGAATAAATTAAATCATAGTACCCTCTAAATAAAAATATTTCATTTTCAGTAAAGAAAAAATTTTGACGAAAATTTTTATAATGTTGATACCAATCTCCAGCAAGTTTTGAATTCAATAAGATTGGATGGGTATTTTTAAGTTCCAAAATCTCGTCTTTAATATAATCGTGATACATGATGAAAGGGATATCGTTAAATTGTTTTAAAGATTTAAGGAAAGTTGTATTACTAAACAATTCTCTCAATTCTCGTTTATACTAGCATAAAATTAACAAAAAATCAAGTATGTAATTTGGAAGTCCTGATTTCAGAAAAAAAGCGAAAAAGATAATGAAATGAAAGGAATTGTTTATTTAAAGTGAAATATTAAGATGATAAGATAATAGTATATATTAGCTCAATCTAATTTGCACATAAAATACGTGCATAGATGATAGGACGTAATATCAAATAATTAGTTAGAAAAATGGAAGAAGGGGTACAAAATGAGGTTAAATTGGAAAAAATATCTACTGGGTATAAGTGTTATAGTTTTAGGATTGAGTCTATTACTTGTACTTTTCATAAATAACAATAACCATAAAGAGATATATGGGAAAACTAAAGTTTCAGTAGTTAAGTCAAAAAGTAAAAGTGTTGAGAATTCACAATCTGAAAAACGATCAAGTAATTCAGAGGGAGATAGAAAATCACACCAAGTCAATTCTACTACTGAAGAAGAAAAAAATATCATTGAACTAAAAAAAGATATTGTCGAGCAAGGCATGTATATACGTTTAAATGGTAAGTTAGAATTAGCGACTGAGTCTAATTTGAAGGATATAGAAAAGAAAATAAAAAAACCTATTATTTATAGTATGGATAAAGATGGGGAAAAGATAATAGTAGTTGCTGATTCAGAATAAAGATAGGGAGAATGAAATGAAATTAAAAAAATTATTGATACAGTTAGTGATGTTGATTGGTGTGGGGTTTGTTTTACTCCCATACTCAGCACAAACGGTACTTGCGCTTACAAGTGATAATACAACGACGACGATTGATGATGTTAAAGTAGATCTTAAGCAAATCAACGAAATAGCCAGACCTACTTGGCAAATCATCAATTCAAATGATGGAAGAGATGGTAAAATTTCACAATCACTTGCTGCTTCGGTTGTTTTTGTAGTGAATGCTGATACTCAAAATGACGGTTGGTTATCGGCATCAGATATGTTAAGTTGGTTATATCCAAATGATACGTTTGAGCAATTAAAAAGCGAGAATGTTAGTGCTGAACAAACTGTGGCATGGTTAAATTCTAAAGGCTATACTGCTAGTATTGTTAATCGACCATTGACAACAGATGAAATTAAGAAGAGCTTAGATAACACAAGTCCAATTGTTACAATTTTTGAGAGTCAAGATTCAGCAAATTGGCTAGAAAAACAGACAACAGGTGTACTTTATGCGCATACGGATGTTGAAGCAGGTACAGAGAAACTTCACCAGTCATTTGTTAAAACAGCTTATCATGGCGAATTATTTATTCAAGATGGCACAGAACAGAATTCATTTAAGTTTGAAGATCAATATGAAAATCCCAATTCAGAGATTGCTGCTTCTGATTATAAATGGGTTAAATCTATAACAGATATTAAAAAAGATCCAACTTGGGAAAGTAGTTCAAAAATTTTAAGTAATCGTGCTTCGGGAATTTTTAACGTTACTTTGACTAAATCTGGGAATGATATTACAGGTGCTGAATTCACTGATCCAGATGTTCAAGCATTACGCCGAAAATATCCAGTAACGATAAAAGATAGCGAGACTAAATTAGCAGCAGTTTCCTTAATTAATCTTTATTTTGATGGTGAAAACCAAAAAACTGTTGCAGATTTAGAAACTTTTGCTAAAATAGAGACAAGTCAAGAGGTAACTGGAGAACAAGTTGTCAACTGGTATAAATCTTTAGGTTTTTCTTGTGATACCTTCACAAGGAAGATTGACCAAAGATTTAACTAAATCTCTTTCAAGTTCAGGTAAGTTATATTTAACGATATATAAAGCCTTGAACAAAAATGAAAAAATTCCGCAACTTGCCTCAATTGGTAAAGGTTTCATAGATAATAATTTTGGTTATAGTCCAGATATATCGTCAGTGATACAAGATCAAGGTCTTTCTATATTTTACAATATAAATTGGAACGGTCAAAACGCCTACCAAGAATATTTAGCAAGAAATAAAGCGTTTGAGTATAATAATTTTAAAAGAGTTGATCTCCATGATGCGGAAGTTCAAGGGGATTATCAGTCGGATTTGACAATCTATAACATTCGTCAAAAATCTGCACCGGAAGTTGATAATACGCAATTTAAACCAACTATTCCTAATATTACTGCACCTGAAAAGACTGCTACTTTTAATTCTAGTAATAATTTTCAAATTCGTGAAACACAATGTTCAGAGCCTTGGTGTGCTGCATATGTAAATGCAGCTGCAATTAATACGCTTGGAAAAGCTATCGATACACCAATTACGACGGCAAAAAAGATTATGCAAGCGGATCGTCCAGATTTATCAGATGAAGAACTTAGTAAAACACAAGGTAGCACGATTGAAAATTTTGTAAATATCATTAATTCAAAATATAATATGGGTGTGACGGTCGAGGATCGTGCTCTAAGTTTCGATGAAGTGAAAAAAGAAATTGATGCTGGTTTGATTATTGAGATGGATGTTTATGATGCTATTGCTGAGACGTATGAAGAGAAATTAAAAACAGAACATGCAGTAGCGATTGTTGGCTATGTAACACCTAGAGATGGTGATAAAAGCAAAGTACCTTATTATGAAATTTGGAATCCATGGTGGCCAAGTACATTTTATATTCCAGCCAATGCGGAAACTTTCAATCTTGGCGGTATAAATTATAAGTGGGGTAGGTCTTGGCATAATTGGCGTCACAATGGTTCAGTATCAGTAGATGAATCTGCTGATAAACAGAAAGTTGCAAGTATGGGGAATCCTATAGCAGTTAAACAAAATCTTATTCCTAAAAATCCATTATTATGTAATGCTACTTTTTTCTCAAGCATAAATCAGAAGGTAATGGAGCAAAGAGTTAGTGAATTTGGGAAAGAGAAAGCTGTTTCTGGGAAAAATGGTACTTATGCATATAGTAAAGGAACAGATGGAAAATGGATTAGAATAAGGAAAAATAGTAAAGTAAAACAAACGAATGAACCAGTGTTGGATGCCCCAGACGGTTTTAGAGAATGTGTTGATGAGATAAAAGATATAAACGATAATTTCTTTTGGACGGGAATCGGAACTAATATAATTATGCTTGCTGTTGCAATAGTTGGTGCTGTGTAGGGCCCAGTTGTATTAGCGGCTGTACTTAGCTCTGTTATTGGACAACTTCTAGGTGGAATGAGTAATTACTTTGACCTAATTGGCTTTGCAAAAAATATTTGGGATTGGGTTTCATATAGTAATAAGGCAGATAATTATTTTGCTCAAACAAAGAATGTTAAGGTATAGATATAGATGATGAAAAAATATCGAAGTTATCTTTTATTGACATTGAAAATCTGTTTGTCTCTCTTTCTATTTATTATACCGTTTATCATCAGCACATATGAAATTTCAGGTACGATTGGTTTGTTATGGAAAAACAACAACTTCTATATTTCTCTTAGTAATACAAAACAAATAGCATTTGTATCTCGAACTGATGATATTATTTCAGACATCTGTTATTTAGTCGCTTTATTGATACTGCATAGAAGTATAAAACCTGAAAGATTATCCCTGACTAATAAAGTTCTTTTATTTGTTACAGCACTTGGTATAGCAGATATAATTGGGCAATTAATTGGTTTAGGAATCTTAGTTTTAAAATGATTAGTATAATTTTTTTACTGATTATAATAAACTAAAGTAAGAGATAAAGATGAAAAAAGTTGAATTATCAAGTTTAATATTTATTCTAACATGTCTATTTTGCGTTTGCTTATATATTTATTTCAGCCCGCCATTGATAAATCAAGGCACCTCTATGCAGTCATTTAATGAGTTGATAAAGTTTTCGAGAAAAAGGCTTCTGATTTCTGAACTCATTTCTTTAGGTGCTATATTAATTGCAAAGTTAATTATTTTTATAATCAATTATTGCGTTCGTTTTTTGCCCATGTATGAACAACATATTGACTATTATTTGAAATTGGAAAAATCTTTGCGATACTTGCAATGGATAATGAATGGTTTTGTGTTAGTAAAGCTTATGTCTTTGGTATTTAATTGATTTAATATGCTTATATTTTTTAAATGGAGAAATGATGAAAATTAATTCAGTATTTGTTCGGAATGTTTTCGTGATTTTAGGCACTTTAAGCTATATTTTTCTTTTCTACCAAACGCATGGTATTTGGGGTTTAATAGCAGATATAATCATTTTACTCTTGACTTTTATTATTGAGATAAAAGTTTCTAATACAAGATTAAGTTCTCGTATATTGGGTGTATTAAAAAAGTCAAAATTTATTCTCAATATAGTTAAAATGATTATTTTTTGTCTAATGATACTGTTTCCTATAGTCACGTTTGACATTATATTAATGATTGCTATATCTGCATATGTAGCTGACTATTATATGAAAAAGAAAGAGTGAAATACTGATTTTTAGATTGAAACTATGAAATTAGAGGATGAACGACACTGGGTGAAATGACTGTTTATGAAGGTGATGCATCATTAACATGTTGCAAACCTAAAAATAAAAAAGAAGAAATGCGACTTCTAGGATTTTTAAGTTTCTGTGCTACCACGACAAACGCATGAAATAAATAATTCCCTAGTATCTCTATTTATGTTAAAGTAAAAGAAAAGCTATTAAGGGAGTTCATGATGTACGAAATCTACGCGTATTTAGAAAGCGTCACAGATCCGCGC
>NZ_BAAGGP010000056.1:0-19299 GCF_054658615.1 Pseudolactococcus yaeyamensis | reverse complement strand
CACAAGTCCTTGATAGCACTTGCGAAAAAATGAATTTTTCGTAGGCTTATTTAGTGTACCTTAGTTTCATAAATCTTGTAAAATAAATTTACAAGTCTTACTTGACTTATTACCACTAGACTTAATTATTAGTTGATAAGTTAATTTTAACGATTTTTAACGGTTTTTGATAGCAAAAAACGTATATCCTTAAAAAATATACGTTTATCGTTCGGAAATTGATAATATTGTGAAAGATTTTTTTAAGCTTTATCTATAAAGTCTAAAATCTTTGCTTGCATTTTTGCTTTTGATAGACCAAATTCATCTTGTAAGTAGTCAGGACTACCAACTTGACCAAACCTTTCGTTAACGCCAATTTTTAAAAGTTTAGCATTAAGACCGGTTTCTGCTATGACATCAGCAATTGCACTTCCAAGACCGCCTGTGACTGAATGGTTTTCAATACTAATCATCAAGTCATGCGTTTTAGAAAGTTCAATCACTAAATTGCTATCAAGTGGTTTAATCGTAAACATATCTACGACTGTCACATCTATCTCTTTTAATGCTAATTCATCAGCAATATCTAACGTTTCACTGACGAGTTGTCCTGATGCAAATAAAGCGATATGGTTTCCTTGTTTGAGGATATTGCCTTTACCCAATTCAAATCTTGCATCTGTATCATAAACCTCGCGAACAGCTTTACGATTGGCACGGATGTAATGAATACCTGCTTTATCTGATAATTCACGAATCAACCATGCTAACTGAACACCATCTGCTGGATCACAAACGATACTGTTTGGAATCATGCGCATCAAAGCAACATCTTCCCATGATGTATGTGTGCCACCATTTGGTCCGACAGCAAATCCTGGGTCAGAGCCAAAAATATTAATTGTCGTCTGCGCATAGCCACCAGAAATGAATAGCTGGTCAAAAGCTCGTCGTGTCGCAAAAGGTGCAAAAGTATGACAGAAAGGAATGTGCCCAGTTAAACTAAGACCACTCGCAACCCCCATCATATTTGCCTCAGAAATGCCGACATTAATGAGTTGTTGACTATGTTTTTGCGTCAGGTTTGCAAAACCACTCGCACTGCCAAGGTCTGCCTCTAAAGCTATCACTTTTTGATTTTTAGTCATTAACTCGTCTAATGTTGCAACAAATACAGCGCGAAGTTCTTGACCCATTTTTGTTCTATCTCGTTTAACTTGATTAAGCATGACTTCCTCCCCCTTTAACAACTTGTTCTTCTAAGGTGGTGATAGCTTTATCCAACTCTTCTTGATAATTAGCAAGACCAAATTTAACAGAATGATTATCCTCAACTTTTTCGAAGAATGGTACACCTTGAGCTTTTACCGTATCTAGGACAATGGCAACAGCACTATCTTTTTGGTCTTTTAAGAAATTAATCGCATCATCGATAGCTTTCAAGTCATCGCCTTTAACTTTTAACGTGATAAAACCAAAACTCTCCATTTTTTTCTGAATATCGAAAGGATTCAGAATATCAGCAGTGTAGCCATCAAGTTGTTTCTTATTATCATCAATAAAGACAATACAGCGGTTCAGTTTATTGTGTGCAATATATTGAAAGGCTTCCCAACACTGTCCTTCGTTTAATTCACCATCTCCGACAATGAGATAGGTATAGGCGTCACTTCCGGATAATTTCAGACCTGTCGCCATTCCGGCAGCAATAGATGTGCCTTGACCGAGAGAGCCTGTTGTGGCATCTACACCTGGGATTTTCAAGCGGTCTGGATGACTGGGTAAATGCGTACCACCTTCATTCAGTGTCAATAACCAGTCTTGTGGGAAAAATCCTTGTATGGCTAAGGTTGCGTACAAAGTAGGACCAGCATGACCTTTAGACAAGACAAGTCTATCTCGACCTTCCCAATTTGGATGATTTGGGTCTATCACCATCTGCTTACCATAAAGGACAGCTAACAACTCAACAATAGACATCGAGCCACCTAGGTGACCATAGCCCATATGTCCTAGCATTTTAAGTGTCTCTAATCGAATTTTATCTCGTAAATTTTCTAAGTCACTTAATTCTGGTCTATCATCTTTTTTCATTTTTTCTCCTTGAATGACATCTGTCTTATGCTTCTGTTGATTTTTTAGCAACACGAACTGTTGTCACTTTGCTTACAACTAAAACAAGTCCTAATACGACTAAAATGCCAATCATCACAAGCATCTTGCCACCACCATTTGCCATGTTACCAAGTAAAAGACCGACAACACCATAGTCAGTATCAGAGAATGTAGAGCCAGCAAAACCTAAGTCACCCATAACAGGCATGAGGAAAATCGGCATGAAACTAATTAAAATACCTTGTAAAAATGAGCCAAGCACTGCTCCTCTCACGCCACCAGTCGCATTACCATAGACACCTGCAGTTGCACCGCAGAAGAAATGCGGTACGACGCCTGGAATGATAATCGGTAAACCAGTCACTGCCATAATAATGAGCGAAAGAATACCGCCAACAAATGATGAGAAGAAACCAATTAATACAGCGTTTGGTGCATAAGGGAAAACAATCGGGCAATCTAGTGCTGGTTTGGCATTCGGTACTAGTTTTTCCGAGATACCTTTGAAGGCAGGTACAATTTCTGCCAAAATCAAGCGAACACCAGCTAGGATAATAAAGACACCCGCTGCAAAGCTACCTGCTTGTTGCAAGGCATAGACGATATAGTTTGTGCCACCAGACAATTCTTTTGTCACGTAGTCATTCCCCGTAAAAATGGCAACAATCATATAGACAATACCCATTGTGATTGTAATCGAAACAGTTGAATCACGAAGGAATGCTAGACCTTTAGGGAAATTAATATCTTCAGTTGATTTTTCTTTATTGCCGAAATATTTGCCAATAATGGCTGAAAAGGCATAGCCGAAATTACCCGTATGTGCTAAGGCGACCGAATCGTTTTTCGTCACTTGAACGGTAAAGGGTTGTAAAATTGCTGGGAAAACTGTATTTGCGATCCCTAAAGAGATGCCGCCAAAGAGGACAAGCAAGAAACCATCCAAGCCAGAAACACTTAGAATGACAGCGATCATACAAGCCATATATAAGGTCGCATGTCCAGTCAGATAAATATATTTGTAGCGCGTGATCCGTGCAAATAAGATGTTAAAGAGCATCCCTGCTAACATAATTAATGCCGTATAAGTTCCAAATTTTTCTAAGGCAACGGCAACAATCGCTTCATTGTTTGGCACAACACCAGTCACATGGAATGCTTTCTGGAACATAATCCCAAACGGTTCCAAAGAAGAGACAACAAAGTTTGCACCAGCCGTCACAATCAAGAAACCGACAAACGTCTTAATCCCACCTCGAATAATATCTGCAATCCCTTTTTTCTGCAGTAACAAACCGACAACTGCAATAAATGCGACTAAAATAGCGGGTGTACTCGCAATATCAATTAATACATCTAAAACATTTTTCATGTTGATTATTCTCCTAATCTAGTTTATCCGTCATCTCTAAGCAAGCAAACCAGCATCTTTGACAACTGCTGTCACTTTTTCTCTTAATTCGTCCATGTCAATGATAGAATCTAAGACCGTAACATTCCCTAAATGTGTTGTACTATCAGCTAAGTCACCCCCCACAAAAAACATATCTGCTAGTTCTGGCGCTGCGCTCCCCACATCATAATGTTGTACATCCACATCTTCTAAACCTAATTCTTTTAAAATCGTTTTGATGTTCATTTCTACCATAAAGCTTGACCCTAATCCTGAGCCACATACTGCTGCTAATTTCATATTTTATTCCCTTCTTTTCTGCAACTTTCACACATCGTGAAATATTGAAGCTTGACTTGCGTAGGCAAGATTATTCGCCCTCTTGAATTAATGTCACAATTTCTTCTGTCGTTTCAGCTTCTAAAAGCCGTTGTACTGCGGTTTTATCTGTCAATATCTTTGTTAAACTGCTCAAAGCACGCAGATGTGTTTCATTGTCAACTGCCGCTAAGCAAATAAAGATACGAATGGGATGTTTGTCGTCATCTAAAAGATAAACAGGTTCCGAAAATTTCAATAGAGACATGGCTAAAGCTTTGACACCATCCTCCGGCCTAGCATGCGGTAAAGCAATCCCAAAACCTAAATGAATAAACGGACCAAAATCAAGCACTTTTTGAACCATCGCATCTAAATACCGCGGCTCTATATCATCATTTTGGACAAGTGGCGCTCCAGCCATATGAATCGCATCCTGCCAGTTCGGCGTCGGCGTTTCATGGTTAAAGCGAATTTTATCAGGTGTTAATAATTCTGAAAGCATTGGGGATTCATCACCTTTCTTTTTTAACTGCTTCATCATTTTTTTAGTGACTAGTTTTTTTATTTTGTCCTGCGTCACCCCTTCTTTTAAGGTCACATAAGGTAAAATAGTTTCTAGTATGTCAGTAACGGACGGTACGACCACGCTAGGCAATAAAAACTCCCGCTGTACCTTTCTCAAGAGTTCAACTTTATCAATTTCACTCAAAATAGGCGGTATCACATAAAGTGGTTTTTGAGTTTCTAATGTCACACTCGAAAAAATTAAATCATAATCATCTGATGGTATCTGATCTAATTCAAAGAAGGAACTCGCTTCAATAAAATCAATCATTGGAAAGAGCGTTGCTAACTCTGAACGCATGATCAAAGAACTACTCATCCCACTAGGACAAACAACTAAAGCTCTGTATCGCTTATCTTCTGGACGTTCTGCCATATTGGCAATCTCCCCACCAAACAATATCGTAAAATACCCAACTTCACTATCTGGTAAACTTTCGCCAAGTAACTCTTCTAAGGGTATCAAACTGTAGTGTGTGATTTGAAAGAGATGATTGTACTGTTTTTGAATTTGCTCAATCAAGACATTTTGAATGGTAAATTTTCCCAAAATACGAAAATAGGCTGGCACAAGATGTGCATAAATATGGTCAACGACATTAGTAAATGCTTTAAATTCAATACCAGTCGAGTGCTCAACTTTCCGACAAATCTCGTAAGAACAGTCGTAGAGAAATTCCGTCCCATATTCCCGAACTTTGGCTTGAATCATACCCATCAAAACCATTGCCCAGTAATTTGTTTCAGCCTCCTGATTGATAACGCTAGGAAAATACTGGACTAATTCAGCTACTTTTTTCTTAATGATTAAGTGATTTAGGACACTAATTTCTTTGTCAGTCAGTACAATTGCGTGTGTACTGGAACGAATAATCACAAAGGCTAAGAAATAGATTGTTTCTTCTATCCTGATCGGTACAACAGTTAGACGATGATTTTTTAAGAACTGTCGAATGTCTGCCATCACGCGTAAATGAAAGTCATCCGAAAATTGATTTAAAAGTTTCACCATCAATTCTTTAGTGGTAGGTTGATAAAGTAAGGCAAGAATACTTTTTTGAATGAGTTGCCGAATCAGTCTCTCATCACCATAAAAACGGTAACCAGATTGTCGACTATATTTAAGGACAACACCATTTTCTTGGGCATATTTCTGTATTTTCTTAACGTCTGTTAAAACAGTTCCTCGAGAAACTAACAGCGCATCTTGTAAATGGTAAACAGAAATTTCTTCTAATTCAGCTGAAATCATAAGAATTGCCAGAGCTTGTCTGTCATTTTCAGTCAAATTGATTGCTTGCCTTATCATCTTTATCTCCTTCTCACACTTTAATTGTAAATGACAACGCTTCCAAAGTAAAGAACCGTTGAGTTCAAATTGCTAGACTCAATTTTAGAATGACTGTACTGTTCTTTATTTTAAAGCAAAAAAATCAGCCCTAGCTAGCTTGTCATGCCAACAAAAGATGATTTATTTTCCATTATCTCGAATCAATTACTTTAATTCAGCAATAAACCGGCCAAAGGCAGCATTTCCGTCTGCGTTGTCCTTAAAAACTCCGGCATGTTCTAACACTGTCAAGAAAACTTGGCCTAAGGCTGCCTGCATATAAGTGTCTATCGCTTCATTTTGGTAGCCTTGCTTCAAGGCTTCGGCCCATGGTTGATGGTAGGCAGCAAGGGTGTTGGTTTCGCCAAGGATATAACGTTTGACCGCCTCAAGCTCTGTTTTCAGCCGTCCAGGTAAAATCGCAAGTCCCATGACTTCAATCAAGCCGATATTTTCTCGCTTGATATGCTGGACATCACTGTGTGGGTGAAAAATGCCATCCGGATATTGCTCACTCGTGTTATTATCACGTAAGACGAGATCAATCTCGAAATCAGCACCGCGGCGACGTGCGATAGGTGTGATTGTATGATGTTGGGTGCCATCTGCTGTCCTTGCGACAATTGCCACCGTTTCATCAGTGTACTGTTGCCATTTTTCTAGGATAAACGTACTTGCTGCCACCAAATCTTGGCTGTTATCAGCTGTCAACCGAATCACGCTCATTGGCCAGTTGACGATGCCCGCTCGAATTTTCGGAAAATGCGACATAGTGAACTGACTTTTGAGTTCAGCCTTAGCCATAGGAAAATCATGACGCCCCGCTTGATAATGATCGTGGCTGAGAATCGAGCCGCCAACGATTGGTAAATCAGCATTTGACCCTGCAAAGTAAGCCGGTAGGCTGTCAACAATCGCCAGCAAGCGCGCAAAAGTCATTTGAGAAATCTTCATCGGACTGTGCTTTTCGGCAAGAATAATCGAGTGTTCATTAAAATAGGCATAGGGCGAATATTGGAAGCCCAAAGTTTCACCAGCCAAGTCAAGCTGCACAATCCGATGATTAGTCCGTGCCGGATGGTTGAGCCTGCCCGCATAGCCTTCATTTTCGATGCAGAGTAAACACTTAGGATAACTCGACTGCACGGCGTTTTTTTCCGCCGCAATCTGCTTGGGATCCTTTTCAGGCTTGGATAAATTAATCGTGATTTCGAGTTCGCCATAAGGACTTGCGCTGTAAAAATGTTCATTTTTAGCAATGGCGCGTGTCTTGATATAATCGTTTTTCTTGGACAAGTCGAAAAAATAATCAGTCGCTGCTTTTGGCGATTGGGCATATTTTTCTTTAAACCGTCGATTGACATGAGCTGGTGTTGGGGTCAAAAAGTTCATCAACTTAGATTGAAAAATCTCTTCATTTGCTGCTATCTCGTCAAATTGACCATTTGCTTTAGCGACAGCACATAGGAAGTCTGATAAAGCAAGCGAGTCGTCATTGCCAGAGGTTTGAAGCGCTTCTGCTAAACCATCTTCACCGATTAAAGCTAATATCAAATTTTGCAAATAAATGCGGTCAGCCACTTCGTAAGCACCTAGTTTGATGGCAAGGTCTGCGAAGTCAATCACTGCTTGAGAGAGGTTCATAATTTTCTAGCTCCATCTGCAATTGTCGCAACGTAAAAACTGGCATCGTAGCCGATTTTTTCAAGGTAAGTTGCTGATATTTCTGAAATAAAGGACTCGATTTCTGATGTTGCAACAAGGGCAATACCACAGCCACCAAATCCTGCACCCGTCATCCGTGCGCCAAGAACGCCTGACAAGCCTTGTGCTGTTTCAGCCAAGGTATCTAGTTCAATACCCGTCACTTCATAATCATTTTTCAAGGACTCGTGTGAAGCGTTGAGTAATTGACCAAATGCTGCTAATTCGCCATTTTCTAGGTAAGCCTTGGCTAATTTTGTTCTCTCGTTTTCATAGACAGCGTGTTTGGTACGCTTTTCTAATGTCACGTCGCCAATCAAGGCTCGATTTTCTTCAAATTCTGTTGGTGTTAATTGACCAAGTGCTGTGATGTCTAGTTTTGTTTGCAAACGCTTGAGTGCTGCTTCACATTCGGCCCGACGTTCATTGTACTTAGAATCTGCTAATTCTCGGCGTTTATTGGTATTCATGATGACAATTTTATAGTCGCCAAATTCAGCAGGGACCAGTTCATATTTGAGTGTCTTAGTATCTAACAAAATCGCTTTGCCAATTTCACCAAAGCCAATGGCAAATTGATCCATGATACCAGAATTAACGCCAATGAATTCATTTTCCACTTTTTGACCGAGTTGGACCAAGGTTAATTTATCCAGACCCAGATGATATAAATCATTGACAACTGTCCCAACCAACAACTCAAGAGAAGCTGATGATGACAAGCCTGAACCATTGGGAATCGTGCCTTCAATGACGAGCTCAAAACCAGTTTGAATAGCATGACCTGCTTCTTTTAACTTAAGCAAGTAACCTTTGACAAAATTTCCCCAGTTGGCTTCTGGTGTGTTGACCAGCTCATCTTCAAGTGAAAATTCGATCACACCAACTGTTTCAAAATTTAGGGAATAGACTTTGACTAAACTGTCTGTCCGTTTTCTTGCGACACCAAAGGTGCCAATGCTGATGGCTGCTGGAAAGACATAGCCACCATTATAATCCGTATGCTCTCCGATTAGGTTAATCCGACCCGGTGAGAAGTAGTTGGCTTTTGCACCATCACCAAAGAGGGCTGTAAATTTTTCTGTGACTTCTTGTTTCATTGCTTGTGTTGACATAATCTACTCCCCTTTTTTACTAAACGTTTACCAGGTAGATTATAACGCTTTGTGAAAGCGTTGTCAACATTTTAAACAAAAAAAGAATTTAATCTGACGATAAGCCGATTAAACTCTTTGATAATATTTATAAAAGTTTATTTTTTCGAATACTATCACGTACAATGATTTCTGAGGCAACTTCAACACGTAACGCAGTCTTTCGACCATCTGAAATCCGTTCTTTAGCTAGTCTAACAGCAACTCGCCCAATCTCCAGACTATCGATATGGACGGTACTAAGTGGTGGTGACATAAAGCCTGCCATCTCGATATCATCAAAACTAAAGACCGAAATCGCTTCTGGAATCGCAATATTTTTCAGCTGCAAGGCCCGATAAATCCCGATACTCATGGGATCACTAGCGGAAATAATGGCTGTTGGCAACTGATCACCAGACGCTTCAATTAAGGCATTTGTTGCATTTAAGGCGAACCCCATCGTCCAATCACCTGTTTTAATCTGGATATTGTCTGACAAACTATGAATGGTCATCCAATTTTCATAGGCAGTAGTCCTAACATCTGCTAACAAGTGCTGCTTCTGCCCCTTCAAGTCAACCGTCCCAATTTCACCACCAATGAAGGCAATCTGGCGATGATTTTGTGCAAAAAGATACTCCAAGACTTGCTCTGTTTGCTTGGCAAAGTCAGTATGAACGAGGTCATAACGAGAGCTTGCAAAATGATTGTCAACAACAATAAGATTCTGATTGACCTTGTAAATATCTGCTAACGTCTCATCTGTAAAAGCACCAATCGTAAGGACCGCTCCAAATTGTGCAAGCTGCTCAAGGCTCACTTCTCCTAACTTCAGCGTTTCAAGTCTAAAATTCCAGTTACCCGCTTCAAGTGCAATACCTTCCTGAATCAAACGAAAATAAGGATCATCATTTTCACGTTTGGATGAATGCGTCTTAATCACAGCAATCGATAATTTATTAGATTGTTTAGGAGATTTAGGCCCTAAATTTTCTACTTTGTGATAATTAAGCTGATTGGCTACTTTAATGATTCTGGTGCGGGTTGCCGGTGAAACACTCATGGTTTCATCCGCATTTAAGACTCTTGATACCGTCGCAGGCGAAACACCCGCTAATTTTGCAATTTCTCTAATACTCGCCATCGCTTACAATTCCTTTACTTCCTAATGTTTCATCATCTTGATATGTCATCTTCTACCATTATTTTACCTTATTATAGACGTTTAGTAAACAAAAAAGCAAGCTTTTAACTTACTTCTCTACTGTTTTACGTCATATAATCCATTAAATCTGTCAAATCGACAATATCAGCTCGTATTTTATCGCCAATGGTTGTGTCTTTAATCAAACGACGTTTGGGCTTTTCTTCTAAGAAATATTTTAAGGATTCGTTGCCTTTACCCTTAGCCAAAATTTCTTCAATAGAGGTGAAAGGCGCGTGTGTCACGATTTTAAAACCGTAGGAATCGTTTAAGAGGGAATAACCTGCGATACCTGTCGTTTTCTGATAGGCTTTACTCATACCGCCATCTATCACCATGAGTTTCCCATTGGCTTTGATTGGACTTTCGCCACTTGCGACTTTGACTGGTGTATGCCCGTTAATCACAACTGATTGTGGGTCATTCAAGCCAAATTCTGCCAAGATCATCTCTATCATTTCTGGTCTTTCTCGATAGGCAAAGTAGGGATTTTCGCCTTCCTTATGCGTGCGCTTATCTGCTATAAAATAGCGCTCAAATGTCGTCATGGACGAGCGACCAAATAAAGGTGAACATTTACCTGCCCAGGCGTACCACATCAAATCAGTCGAGTAATCATCATAACTCTCAGTATGGCGAATCCCACGCCTGATGTGCTCCTCAAATTTATCAAGCAATGCTCTCCCTGAATAAAGAGCGCCGCCAATCCTCATCGCTAAAAAAGTGCCATCCTTTTTCAAAGGAATGCAACCATGGTACAGCAAATGACGGTTGTAAACAAGATAAGCCGAGCCTTTTTCGACTAGAAACTGCATATGACGCTGGAATTTTTCGGATTTCTGCAGAGACGACAAAATCGCCGCCATGACGTAGGCCTCGCTTTCAGTCAACTCATTGGGATGAACCAGTGAGACGGTTTGAAAGCACGTGTTCTCAAGTGGATATTCCTTGTCATTTAAGGTAATGGTGTTGTGCGCAAAGTCAATCTGTTCTAATAAATTACGGTCTGCCATTTCAAACTCAGGCCGACGCGCGATGATTTGACCCTCTAGCTTGAACTGAATCATGGTCAAGGCCTGATGCACTTTCGTCAAGCGTGCTTGATTTTCGACCCCTAGCAAATCATCGTCCGGCCGTGCTGTCGGTTTGAAGGCTGGATTCAGTTCGTAATGTTCCTCAGCAAACAAGAATAATGGCCGCAAGTTCAGAGAATAGGCAGTTTCTAACTCATAGAGATAGTTATATTTAACAGCAATTCTGAGCAGCGTCGCAAGACTCGCCATATTCCCAGCGTAAGCCCCCATCCACAACACATCATGGTTGCCCCACTGAAAATCCACGTTATGAAACTGAATGAGACGGTCCATCACCTTATCGGCGCCCGCACCACGGTCAAAGACATCCCCAACCACATGCAAGTGGTCAACCGTCAACTGCTGAATCGTCATACACAAACTGCGGATAAATTTATCCGCCTGATTCAACTCAATCAAACGCTTAATAATCTGCTGATAATAATCCGCTTTCTCAGATTGATTCGTCTCTAAACTGAGCATTAATTCTTCCGTAAAATAGCGGAAGTCTTCGTTAACTGCCTTACGAACTTTAGAACGAGAGTATTTAGTCCCCAGAAAACGTAGCAGCTTAATCAGACGATTAATCGTTTGACTCGACCACTCATTGGCTGCCTCCAAATCCTTTGGCTTACGTTGTAACATATCCGTCGGATAAGCAATCAGCATCGCCAGCCGGTCCATTTCTTCTGGTGATTCATCTCCGAAAATAGCATCAATTTTCTCTTTAATATTCCCAGCACCTGTCCGAATGATATGGTTGAAAGCCTTATATTCTGCATGAATGTCACTAATATAAAGCTCTGTCCCTTTTGGTAAGTTGAGGATTGCCTCCAAGTTAATCAGCTCACTTGCGACTTTGTCCTTGGTTTCATACTTTTCAGCTAATAAAGAAAGGTATTTATTTTCTTGCATGCTTGTCTTCTTTCCTGATAGGATTTTGATAAATATATTATAGCATGGAAATGACGTGTTTTAAGATTGCTGAATTGTTTTTAACATATTTTGGATGACCCACTATTTTTAGGAATCTGATAAGCTTATTGACTATCATGTTCTAGTCTCCATATGATAGTTTAGGGAGAGGTTGAATTCCTTCTTTGAATAAAGATAAATAATTTGCCAAATATCATGATTGTGATTGTCAACAGAAGTCCTAAGGGATACCAATTTCTCATAATATTTGCCAAATACGATGGACTTGAATTTGTTGTAAATGGCATAGGGAAAATAATATGAAATCCAAGCAATAGAACTGAAAACATCAAAATACGTGAAAATAACCTGTTACTTGCCTCCAACCTGCTATCTATATCAGAATAAATATTCTCATCCCCACTTACACGCTCCCGATACCAATAGTAATTTGAATACCAGTTATCAAGTGTATAATTATTTTTGAAGAAATGCCATCCATCGTCTTGCATTAGTTGTTTATACTCTTGTTCATCCTCTTGCTCATCAAATGAACGATAGTCAATTCTATAAATATGATTCACTTCTGGTGCTACGCTAAATTTATAAACTCTAAATTCCAATGGTGGCATTAATCGAAAAGGCGCAATATACTTTAATACATACCCTCTTTTCGAGTATTTATTGATAAACCGTTCTTCATTTTCTAATGTTATCCATATCCTTAGCTTCAGCATCATCTTTTCCTCCATTTTTTATAGACCTCTTGTGATACAATCCAACATTCCTAAGCATGCGTTTATAGTCTTTGGCAATTACCGACTCTCCTTGTTCTGTTATCACATAAACTTTTCTCCTCTTATTGTCATTTTCGACAGATACAATCCATCCTTTCTTGGTCAAATTTTCTAAAGCAGAATACATCGTTCCAGCTGCTAGGACAACTTCATCAGATGTCCACTCCTTTATTTCCTGAATCACAGTATAGCCATGTTTAGGATTCATCAGAGATAATAGAATAAGAAAAGTTGTTTCAGTTAACGCATTATGTGAGTTCTTTATAGTAGCACCTCCTTATATTAATTCGCTTGACAATGCAAATCGTACAGATAATAAATTGCTAAATTTAAGGGCATCTCTAGAAACTGCTTTTGATGACTTTTGATCTAAATTTTTCTAGCGCTAGACATTGCGACAAGGCTTGCGAGTGCAAGGTGCAGAGCAATAACGACGCGATAGGAAAATTTAGCCAAAAGTGGCAAATCTGAGTTTTTAGAGATGCCCTTAATGATAAACGGTATCACTAATTGCAATTACTCAGTTATACTATATACAGTATAACTGAGTATAGTGTTTAAGTCAAGGGCTAACATTAGTATACACGACAAACGCAAACATCATTATAATTGCTATTTTATCCTTGTTCTCTGACTATTTTTAAGACCACTTTATTTTCCATACGTTTCATGTATTGTTCCATAAAATCAAAGTCAGGCTGCCCGTTTTTTACAGGTAACATAATTTTTGTATGTTCAAAGCGTTTAATTGAAAGTGTGTGACCATGATTAAATATTCCAAAATACTGCGATAACATACAAGTTATGAAAATTCCAACTTGGTCTGACATTATGAATTTTGGTTTTATAGATAAAACATTTATTTTATCCATGGCATAGTCATATGAATGATAGTAGGCTAGTCCTGCTCCACCATCTCCAATTTTATTCCAAGTTATTGTATTTTTAGGAAAAAACTTCTTAGGTTTAGTTGCCATAATTTTGAATCCATTATTGTCTTTCTTAGCTGAAATATACGGTAATCTCTCAGAGAAGTTATTGTCTTCATCTGAAGCAATATCAAAATATTTTGAAACCAAAAAAGGCTTCCATTTAAGCTCACTCAGTTCTCTTCCATCAATTATTTTAGAGGGTTCAGGAACTCTGTAGGTATCCTTGACTTGACTATATTGTTCCATAAAATCCCAGTCAGGTGTATCATCATCTTTTACTGGGAGAACTATCATCTTTTTCTTTAGACGTCCCAAAGTTGCACCATTTCCACCCCAATTCAAAACAGCAAGTTGCTTTTTAATAATCGGTATCAAGAAAAATGCAATGTTCTTAGTTAAATGCTCATTATTGAGAATCTGTACGTTTTGTCCTGTGTAGAAATCTGATTCTTGATAGAAGACTGTCTGAGTATCAAGTCCAATGATAATCACATTACCTTTATTAATATCTTGTGGTTGCTCTGATACAAACATGTCCAGCCCATTATTATTTTTACTTCTAGTAATATAGGGATATTTTTTCTCTCCATTCTCAACGAGTTTATTTTTATCAATTCCATTTACAGTTGCATGAAGGTTAAAATAATCTTCATCTCCTAAACTAAATGTCTTCCACTCTTTATTTTTCACTTTCTGCCTCCTCAAATAAATAACCTCGACCATGTGTATACATATCAAATTGAAAGGTTAAATAATCAGCAATCGTCTTTTCAAAATCTTCATCACTTGGGATTTCATCATTGAAATAGAAAAAGCTGTGTAACCATTCATCCTCTGCTTGAATCCTCGATTTTACCATAAATTTTGTTGTATAGTCGTCAATATTACCTGCAATCACATCAAAAAGATATTTTCTTTTTTCATCTGCTGTACCATCATCAACTAGACCGATATGCTTACGGACAATAAAACCATCATCTTCAAAATTAATAAATTTAACCAATTTATTATCAGGATGTGGCTTTCCTGCTTCAAAAATTGCGATGACAGGATTAGTTCCAACCCCATGAAATGTGTCTTTATTTGCCGTAATGACAGTCTCTAGCGTATGATTTTCAAGAATTTTTTTCTTGTATGCTTTTTCATCTTTTGATTTACCAACCATTGTAGATTGCGGTACAATAACAGCAAGTTTCCCGCCCACTATGAGCATTTCTAAAGCATGCTTGATAAAAGAAATTTCAGTCAATGTTTTATCTGTTTTGCCTTGTGAATAGGGTGGGTTAAACAAAATTTTATTCACTTTTTGCTTTTGCATTTCTTGACCTGATACAGTAAACATATCAGCAAGTTGCAAATTACTTTTACCATCACCACGCAAAATCATGTTCGTGGTCGCAACCGTAAACATTTTTTTCTTGCATTTCAATTCCTAAAAGTTGGTGTCTCTTAATATGTGAAATTTCATTTTCGCTTTTTGTTTTTGAAATCATACGATTCATAGCTGAGATTAGAAAAGCGCCACTACCACAAGCAGGGTCAAGTACATAATCACTAGGCAAAACATCTATCAAATCAGCCATGAGGGTGGTAATATGGTGAGGTGTTAAAACAATCCCCAAACCATTCCCATCACTTCCACCATATTTGACAAACTCACCATAAAAATTTCCTAAAATATCGTAATTAGTATTTTATCTAAAATGATGAATAACTTTGTTATTCAGTTTATTTGTAAACCAACGTAGAGGGATCATCCCTAATCTAGAATTGATTTCATTCAAGCGGACATTTGTTTTTAAAAATGAAAATTTATTTAGCAGAATATCTGTTTTAGGTCGGGGCATAACGCCCTCACGATTGATATAAGTTTCAATCGCTTCAACAATCCGCATACCATCTTTTTTAGTATCATCACCAATCAAATCACGTGAATTAAATGTTTTTTCATTTAAAGCTAAAAGGATAGCAGAAATAACCGTTGCCTTATTTTCTCCCTCAAGCGACGCATAATTTCTCAAATCTTCATGCAATTCTTTAGCGACACTTTGCAATTCAAAAATTTGTTTTTGCTCAGTTGAAAATTCACCTAAAACATTGACAGCATACCACTCAGTTATATTATCTGGATGTAGTTTTTGTAAATCAGTAAGTTGTGGTAATATTTTTTCTGTCATCTCCTCATCAGTTTTACTGACAAGTACAGATTGGATATAGTGAGATTCCTCATCGCCAGTAATACCAATCGCAATTACTTCATCAAAAGAATCTGTCTTTTGAATAATATGATGCGCATAATGCACTGCACCATTCACCGCATAGCCACTTAAAGACAATACATCTTTTGAAATTTTATTATTTTCAATATTAATGAGCTTATCATTATCCCGCTTATCCTCAATAACCAAAAGATAATCTTCAATTTGCATAACAAATTCAGGTTTTCCAACCCCTTTTTTGCCCTGTTTACTCGCACCTTTTAGAGCTTTAGCAATTTCTGGGTTGGAAGAACCCTGTTCATCATATTTCACTCCAAATTTCTCAATTTCACGTCTTACAAATTGGTCAGTTGCAGTTGCTTCATTCGCCATTAATGTTACCTTTCATTTCAAAAATATCTCTTTCATCACGCATTACCAAAATAATCTGATTAAGATATACCCCACCGAGATAAATTCTTGGTGGGGTATTTGGTGGGGAACTATTTAGATGTTAATAAATTTATACCATTTTACGACTTCAAAACGTTGTTAAATCGGCGTAAACACGCCAATTCGATTTACTCTGTTATTCCCACTCAACTGTAGCAGGTGGCTTAGCGGTAATGTCATACACCACGCGATTCACACCCTTAACTTCATTAGTAATACGACGTGAAACCTCCGCAAGGACTTGCCAATCAATCTCAGCGAAGTCAGCGGTCATACCGTCGATAGATGTAATGGCACGAATGGCGATAACTGTATCATAGCTACGGAAGTCACCTGTCACACCAACTGAGCTAACGCCTGTATCAACTGTAAAGTATTGCCATATTTTTTCGTTAAGACCTGCTTTAGCGATTTCTTCACGGAGAATCAAATCAGAGTCACGTACTTTTTCAAGGCGTGGTTCAGTGATTTCGCCCATGATACGGATAGCAAGACCCGGACCTGGGAAGGGTTGGCGCCATACTAAATCATGCGGCATACCAAGGACTTCGCCAAGTTCGCGAACTTCATCTTTGAAGAGTTTGTTCAATGGCTCAATCAATTCAAACTGCATGTCTTCAGGCAGGCCACCAACATTATGGTGGCTCTTGATGGTTTGTGCTGTGTCCGTCCCAGATTCGATGACATCAGTGTAAAGTGTGCCTTGGGCAAGGAAGTCAACACCGTCAAGTTTTGAGGCTTCATCATCAAAGACTTCGATGAATTCATTCCCGATGATTTTACGTTTTTTCTCAGGGTCAGCAACACCAGCTAATTTACTCATGAAGCGTTCTTTGCTGTCTACTTTGATGATGTTAAGACCGAATTTGCCGCCCAAGTCGTTCATGACTTGTTCTGCTTCACCTTTACGTAGTAAGCCATGGTCAACGAAGATAGACGTTAATTGGTCACCAATAGCACGTTGTAAGAGTACGCCAACGACAGATGAATCCACACCGCCTGAAAGACCAAGCAAGACTTTTTTATCGCCAACTTTTTCGCGGATTTCTTTGATTTGCTGCTCAACGAAACCAGCCATTGACCAGTCACCTGATGCCTTAGCGATTTTTTTAACGAAGTTTTCAATGATGTCATGACCATATTCGCTGAGCGTAGTTTCAGCATGGAATTGCACGCCATAAAGTCCTTTTTCATCATTGGCAATGGCTGCAATCGGTGTTTTATCGGTATGAGCAGCAACTTTAAAACCTTCTGGTAGAACAGTGACATTATCAGAATGGCTCATCAAAACAGTTTGTTCAGCGGGTGTGCCTGCAAGCAGTTTAGATGTGGCATCAAGGTTAATTTTAGTTGGGCCAAATTCCCCATTACCGGGGTTCGCTTCTACTTTTCCCCCAAGTTTTTGAGTCATGAGCTGCATACCATAACAGATGCCCAAAACGGGAACGCCAAGCTCAAAAACGCCTGGGTCAATATCAAAAGCATCATCCTCATAAACTGAGTTAGGGCCGCCTGAAATGATAATGGCTTTAGGATTGTAGGCCTTGATTTCATCCAAGGTCATTTTATGGCTTTTCAGCTCAGAAAAGACGCCAAATTCACGAATACGGCGAGTAATTAGTTGATTGTACTGGCTACCGTAGTCGAGGACGATGATTTTCTGCATCTCTTGCATATCAGTGGTTGTCAAAGTAGAACTCCTTCTTTTGTGTGGTTACATCATTAGATTACATCTATTTTACCAAAAAAAATGCCCTTTTGCATTTATATTTTTGGTATCAGTAAGTGGAAAAATTTTCTTGAAGTAGAGATTTACTATAAAACCAACTCAACAAAAAAGAGAATAGTCAGGACTTGTTCCGTCAGTCTTGACTATTCTCACGTTTTTTAGTAAGATTAGTAACTGAGTAAGGCAAGTTCTGTTTGCTTTATTCATGGGGAACTGTGAGCGCAGTTCCTTTTTTTATTTGATTTATTGTTAATTCTAGTATAACATATTTTGGCAAAAAATAAAGGGCTAAATGTATAAAAATACCTAAAAACCGCTATTTTATCATGTTTAATGATCTAAAATGTCTCTGTCAAAAGGTTTGAGTAGCTCTTTCATTTTCTTGTTCAAATGCCAGACATCCCAGAAATGCTCATGACGTTTTACACCTAAAAACTTTGCGATTTCCTTGAAAAAATGCGGTGTATAGCCCGTTCCCATGTCTGAGTTGGTAATTAACAAAGTATCTTCCGTAACTTCATAGTATCTATCTAACAAATCTTTTAACAGTTCTCTAGTTGCCGCATGACTGTTAGAGATAATTTCTCGTTTATTCTGTACCTCAAAACGTTTCTTACCAACTTGTTTACTGCCAGTATGAACAATAAAATGCGCTAAGTCTGTCCTATTTTTCTCGCCAGTGGTTGAATTGACCATGACACCATCACCCTCAATATATAAAACATCTACTTTGATTTTTTCAATCTCACCATGTTCTTCATAGTAGCGGTATTCATCACATTCGTTAAACAGGTCTGCCACATACTTAACCGTATTGACAACAGTTGTATGGCTAATAAAAACGCCAAAGACACCTTCGATCATGCCGACAACTTTTCGGTAAGATACCATCGTAGAAAACTGAGCGATATGATAAAGCAGCTCTCTTGAGCACTTTTGATGTTTTTCTAACCCAAGTTTTTCATCGACTGGATAACACCATTTGCCGTCTTTCTTATACCCTCGTCTGCTAAACCTTGTCTGCTAAACCTTGTCTCACCAAAGGTAAAACTAACCGATCGCTCACCAGTTATCACTGGTACCCAACCATTCCCCCTCATAATTGGATACATATACTTATCATAGTCTTCTACAAATTATAAAAATCCTGTAAATTCTTATCCCTAAAAATTGAAATAAAAACTCGCTCATCTACTGGTTCTTGATTCATTCATAATCCCACCTTTATTTAGTTTGTCTTATATAACAATTCTATAAAAAACAAGAATCTTCTCGCAATTTTTCTTTGTTTTGAAAAGTATGAGGTGAATTTAAACACAAGCTATTGCTTGATTTATTGTACAAAAAGCAGTACAATATAAATATAGAAAGAGGTGGCTTATTGGAAGCAGTAGCTTATAGTAATTTCCGTGCTAATCTAAAATCATACATGAAGAAAGTCAATGATGATAGC
>NZ_BAAGGP010000055.1:0-19713 GCF_054658615.1 Pseudolactococcus yaeyamensis | reverse complement strand
GCGTCTCTTTGATAATAACCCATTCTTCTTCTGGAACAGAAACAATCTTATGAACGATTGGACTAACCGTTCTCGCTTTTCCTTGTACCATTGCGCCAGTATAGACTTGATTGCGTAAGATACGTGATACAGTGGATAGCCCCCATAAACCACTAGGATTATCATGTGTTGAAAAAAGCGCATGCCCCTGTTCCTTTTTATAGGTTGCTGGGGACGAAATCCCTTGATGATTCAATCGTCCGACAATTTTTCGGATAGATAGACCTTCAACGACATACCATTTGAAAATCAAACGAATAATCTCAGCGGGTTCATCATCAATGAGAAAATGGTTTTTATTCTCAGGATTTTTCCGATACCCATAGGGTGCAAATGCACCAATAAACTCCCCTCTATTACGCTTTTCACGAAAAGTCTTATGAATTTCTTCCGAAATCATAAGCGGATAACTTTCGTTAAATGAGCCAAAGATTGAGACATCCATTTGATAGACTTTACGTGGTTCTAGGTAAGTATCAATATAAGGTGTATCAATCGAAATGAAGCGTGTGCCGTACTCTGGAAAGAGTTTGCGTAAATACTCCGTTTGGTCGCCACTGTTCCGAAATGCTCTTGATAGGCTCTTACAGATAATTGTGTCTACACGACCACTTTTCACATCCGCAATCATCTCTTGAAAAGCAGGACGATTATAGGCATTAACTGCACTAATACCATCGTCAATGTAGGTTTGCACAACCTGATAGGCATCTTGAAATTGTTCATCAAGGTAGCTTTGGATAATTTTTTTCTGATTGGTAATACTCAAACTCTCGTTATTACCATCTTCGTGGGAAAGTCTAACATAAATGGCGACTTTCCATTTGCGTTGTTGTTCTATTAAAACGTTTTGTTGAGATTTTCTGATTCTTGCCATCTTCTAGCCTCCTCAAATCCCATACCACAAATCCATTATACCATAACCTAGGTTAATTTAGTGGTGGATAGGTGTTGATACAACAATTTTTCTAGACTTTCGCCGTTTTCTTGATAGACTAGATGTACGATAAGACCATTTACAATCAAATCAAACGTTTTTTGTAAGGGTTGTCCGACGACAGTTTCTTTTTTCATATCTTGATTTCCTCCAATTTATACTTTTTCTTTCACTCATGTAACAGCTAAAAAGAAGAGCAATTTTTCTCTTCTTTTTTGTGGTGTCCAGATTATTTCGCATATCTGAACAGATTATTAGTTGCCAAGAAATATTTAAATTTGGAAAGGGAAGACATCATTTAATGTGGTGGTATTCTAAATTTCAAAATCCCTGCCATCAAGTGTGTTTCAAGTTGTTTAATCATGACTTCATCAGCATGATAACTGACATAGCCAGTCATATTTTGAGAAGTTCTCATAGATAACTTAGTAATATAACGTGCATAGTGATGAACAATTTGGAGTAGTGCTTTATCATCTTCTGCTACAGCTTGTTTTATTACGCCATAAGCTATAAGAACCGACCTGCTCATTTTTTCTCCCTTACGAGAATATCTCGCAATCTTTTAATCGTCCGACTACGTCGTTCCTGAATAGTTGTCCGACTTTTTTGGAATCTTGACCCTATTTCTTCATCTGACATTGAAAGAAAATAGTGCAGAAGTATAATCTCCCGATTTTCTTCTTTTAGCAAATTCAAAGCAAGGGCAAGGTCTTCATCGCTTAGGGAGACTGAGATTTGAACGGTAACCAAAGGAAAGATATACAGTTCATTAGAAAAATCAGGTTGATACAAGAGTTCATCAGGTAAAAAATGACCCTCTAACAACTCATCCAACGAAGTAAACAATTCCTTTTGGTGTCTCTCTACTCGAAAAATGTCATAGGCTTTATTTTTCAGTACTTTTTTGCAGTAACTGTCAAATATCTGTTCAATTTCTTGATTTTTAAACTGCTTCATAGAAACGTCTCCTTTTAGCGTTTCCCTTTCCATATACTAATACGAACGAAAACAGAAAATAGTCGTGTTTTTGAAAAAATAAATGAAAATATTTATTTTAGCTATGTAAAAAGCAGAAAGAATCAAGCGCTTTCTGCTCCTTTGGTGAATCTCTTACTTAAGTTTCAGGTAAAAGATTGTTTATTGATTTTTATCCACCGTGTTTTAATATTTTTTCTGGTATCTTTTTTGAAAGAGACGACAAGAAAACTTAACATTAGTAGTATTAGACCCTTTTTCAAATCTTTTTTTGAAAATAAGGCATATCAAATATGTTCGCCAATCCAGTCTAGCAATACTGACTTACTATGAAGTCCTGTGACACGCTTAAGGACTTCGTTATCTTTTTGCAAAACTAATGTCGGAACTGCTAAAACACCAAAAGATTGAGCTAATTCAGGATTTTTATCTACATCAATTTTGACAATTTTCAATTTCTCTACCAGCTCTTCTTCAATTTTTTCCAACACTGGTAATAATGCCCTACAAGGCGCACACCATGTACCAAAAAAATCAATTAAAACCAAGCCTTCATTTGTTTCGCTTGCGAATGTTTTATCTGTAATTGTAATCGACATCTTTCTTCCTCACTCCTATATAATACTTGATACTTGTGTTACTGGTAGACAATAACTAGAACGTCCAGTTTCCTCTGAATAACCAAGAGTGATAACTAATTCAGGATTGTACCGTTTATCAAGTCCTAGTACTGTTTGGACTTTTTCTTTATCAAACCCCAATAAAATATTAGTTTTTATATTGCGATTATTAGCTGTCAACACAATATTTTGTGCAACAAGACCTGCATTCAATGACAAGTAACTTGCTAGCTGTTCCTTTGAATAGGCATCAAATAACTGTGGCAGTTGTTTTAACAAATCTTCTGATTTGAAACCTGATAAAAATCCACCACCAAAATTGACTAACTCTTGTACTCGTGTTGACAAATCACTATCTGAATAAACTACAAGTGTCGAACCTGCGGATTCATGTTGTGCAATATTATTGTCGTTGAGAGCAGTTGACAAAGCCAGACGCTTTTCATCGGAATCTATAATCGCAAAATACCATGGTTGGATATTATAAGCAGACGGGACTAAAGTTGCCTCGGCTAAAATTTTTTCTACTAAAGAACTGTTAATTTTTTCGCCATTAAATGTTCTCACAGCATGACGAATTTGATTTAAAATTGAAAACTCCACGTTAATCCCCCTTGTAAAATATTTCTTCGATTTGAATTTGATATTTTTTAACTTCTTCTTTCGCTAAAGCAACAGACTCACTTATCGACATCTTCATTGGGAGTTGATAATATTTAACAATCTTCACTAACCTTTCTTCAATTGTCCCACCAATAATCTGATAAGCTATTCCTAGTTCATCAAGTGTTTTTAGTAGTAAACGATCCGATTGATTTCTAAATTCCTCTGAGACTGGTCTATGTCCATCTTCTTGTATTGGAAATTCTACTGGAAGATGAATAAATGAGTCGTAAGTTAATTTCGCATGGTCTTTTACCACACATCCTAAATGATGAATTACCTCTTTCAAAGTATTCAGTACTTCTTCTGAAACGATTTGACTATTTTCATCATTAGGATTAATACCGACTGACATACGCACAGTACCATAAATCCATTCGTGAAGAGAAGAGCCATCTGAAATAAAGTTATCTAAGTGACTTTCGGAAACTGCTCGTTCCGCAAACCTTCGAATACCTAATTGAAATAGTTCAGGTGCCGTACATTCTTCTAACTTCTTACCCGGTAATGCAAGTGGTAAAATTTCTCGCATCGTTTTAGCGTGGGTTCGATTTAGTCCCGTCAAATGAGCTAAAGCAAGTGTAGTCGTCGTTTTTCCTGTTGAGTATGTCCCTGACATTGCAATTTTCATGCTAATTTACCTCCTTTGGCAAAATATGTGCGAGTGAGTATCTGAATTGATAATTAAAAAATTTCCCTTCTAAATCAACCATCCGCCATTTTTCTTGTCTCATCTTAATCATTTTAGATTTTTCAACTTGAATTGAAGAGGGGTGATATTCCGATTCTGTAACACGTTTCCTATCAATCTTGACATTTCTCATCCAAAGGGTTTGACTGTTTTTCCTATCCAAATCATCCATTTCATAAATCAGTACTTGAGAAAGTTGTGCAATTGCCACAATACAATCAATTACTGACGGTTGAAAATTTGATAAATGAAAAGTATCAATGCCATAATGTTTATCAATGTTAAATACTTGATTTTCCACATGAATATCTGCTTGTGAAGTGAATTTATCACAATCCGTCTCTATATTTTTAATATAGTGTTTCGTATGTTCATAAAGTCTACCAAAGTATCTATCTTGACTATCACCTAGTATCTCATCAACCTCTTCATAGCATTTTTTGACAAGCGGACGGACTGGACAAGGTGGTAATTCTATTTCAGAATAAAATGCAATATTACCGATTTGTCCACTAAATTGATGTTTATCATAAGGTTCGCCTGTTACCACCGAATATGATATTTCACATGATACCTTACTCAAATCTTCTAAAACACCATTTTTAGCTTTCAGATGCAAAGTCTTAATGAACATTTGATTTCGCAAAATATTTTTCAAATCCAATAAGGTAATCAAGAATACCTCGCTTAATTGCAAACCAATATAAGCTGCATCAATTGTACTCAAATGTGGCACTAATTCCTTTGGCGTATCCTTTTTAGACCACGCTAATGGATAATGAATCGTTGTAAAAGCTGTTATCTTCTCTGGCTCTAAAGAAAGGTTCAAAATGTCATAATGAACATTTTTATATCCATTTCCAAAGTATCTATATTCTTTGTCTCCTAAAATTTCATCAACATCTTTACAGAATTTGATTGTCATAACGAAACCTCTTTTCCATGATAGACAACTATCAACAGCCAGACACCCTAAACGTGTTCTTGAAAATACATAAACTTTATATGAATATCCCCTCCCTCAATCACTCCTGCACAATCGCATAATTTTTCCATTTCCCACTTTGCCAACGGACAAGGAAACAAATGAATCGGAATGTCCAATCTAGTATCATCGCAAGATAAATACTGTAAACCCCAAATCCAAACCCATAAGCCAAAATATAACTAAAACCAATTCTGAAAACAAACATTGAAAAAGCTGAAATCATCATTGGAAATTTTACATCTCCTGATGCTCTTAATGAGTTCGGCAAAGCAAATGAAATCAACCAAACTGTTACAAATCCGAAAATATGAATCATCATGATATTGTAAGAGATTGAAAAAGTCACATCAGACAAATGATAAAGGCTTAATATCGGTCTTAAAAGGACAAAGAGAAACAGATTCATCCCTATCATCAATGCCCAAGCAGTTTTCAATAAATGCTTAGTATATAATCTTGCTTGCTCAAATTCTTTTGCGCCGATACACTGCGCAACAACTGTTGTGATAACCATCCAAAATGCCTGACCTGGAATTGTTGCAATATTGGTTAAACTCCCAGTGACGGCATTCGCTGTAATCGCTTCTATCCCAAACGTAACAATCAACCCTGTTAGAACAATTTTTCCAATTTGAAAAACTGTACTTTCTAAACTAAAGGGGATACTAATTTTAAAAATTGTTTTCATCATTGCGCCATTCACTCGCCAAAAATCATATTTTCTGACAGAAATCGGCAAACTAGGCTTTCGTAATAAAACCAACATAATCATTGAGGCAATGATTCTCGAAAATAATGTGGAAACTGCTGCACCAAATGCGCCCCATTTGAAAACATAAATAAAGAGAGCATTTGCACCAATATCTAATAGCGCAACAATTAACGAAATCGTCATTGCTACTCTTGTATTTCCCATTGCTCTGAAAAGTCCCGCAGAAGAACTATAAAGTGCAATAAATGGAAAAGAACAAGCAGTCACATAGAGGTAAATTTTTGAATTTTGTAAAACACCTTGATCCAAGTGACCAAATATCAGTGATAATAATTGTCCATTGAACACTAAACAAATCGTCATAAAGAAAAGTGCAACAAGTAGACTAACAGTTAATAATTGTTTAGAGGCAATTCTACTTTCTTTTGTATTCTTATTGCCCAAGTATTGTCCCACCACAATTGCCCCACCTGTTGCCAATGCAGAAAATAAGAAAATAAGCAACGTGTTGACTGTATCAACTAGAGAAACACCCGAAACAGCCTTTTCCCCTGCAGAAGAAACCATCAACGTATCAAACGTTCCTAAAGACAAAAGTAAAGCTTGCTCAGCGATTAGAGGTAGAATAATTTTTCTAATGTCAAGTTTCGAAAATAATCCATTCTCAAATAAATTTTTCTTGGTTATCCCTGTTATATCTTTAATTTCTTGATTCACACCAACTCCTTATTCTTTACATTTTTAATTTCTCGACCCAAACAGCGTCTAACAGAATCAGACGACCAAGCGCTACTAAATCAAAGGCACCTTCTTCTAATTGTTTGAATAACTCCTCTTTATAATAAATACGAGCTTTACCTTCCATATTTGAAAGATTTAAAAAATCAGCCCCCTTCTTCATTTTTTGTATAATGCTCATTATGTCAGCTACAAAATGTTGTTCAGACCCAGCACTTCCCACTGCAATAACAGGTTTATCTGTCAATTTTTTTACCCAATATGCTAGATTTCCTTCTGTCTCTCCAAAAGCATCTTCTCTAAAGTCAAGAGCTGAACAATCAAAAATATCAATTCCTGCCTTTACTAGGGGATCTAAAATAGCTTCCAATTCTTCAGGTGTCTCAGATATTCTGGCTCCCAAATCGTACATTTGGAAATTGGATAGCCGAAATAAAATAGGAAAATCTTCTCCAACAGCTGCTCGGCATAAGCGAATTACTTTTTGAGCAAATAATGTACGATTACTCAAACCGTAGTCATCGGTGCGTTCATTAGTATCAATGCTTAAAAAATTGTGAATCAAACCGCTGTGCGCACCATGAATTTCAATACCATCAAATCCAGCCTTTTTAGAATTGATAGCGCTTACTAAAAATGCGTCAATAACACTTTTTATTTCTTGAACAGTCATAGGGTCGCCAACGATCTGACCATTTATAATGCCACTCGGTGTCATCGTCATTATTTCTTCTGTTGCACATAATTGACGATACCCTCCACTGTGCCAAAGTTGAGCAATAATCTTACTATCTTGTCGATGTACCTCATCTGTAATTTTTTTCCAAGCCAAGATTTGTTCAGGTGTACCAATTTCTGGCATCCCTTCATAATTTGATGCAGTTTCGTGTGGAATATTGATTGCCCCTGCAATTATTAAACCGACACTTCTAGCTCTATCACCGTAAAATTGGACATTTTTATCTGTTGGTACACCCTTTTCTACAAAACCAGTCGGAACAGCAGATAAAACAACTCTATTCTTCAATGCTAACCTTTTAGAATAAAATGGTTGCAAAAGTACCTTTTCTTTTCCTCTTACCATTTTTTACCTTCTCTTTTTCATTAAAATCTATTAGAGTTAATGAATATCCCTAATAGGTTCATTATTAACTTTTTTATAGGATTTGTCAAGTATTTTGTACTTAATTTTATATCTTCATTTCCTTTATTTTTTTAGATTCATATTTTTTAAAAAGCTTGACAAAATCATTGAAATACCTTAATATTGAATGTAAAATACATATCCATTAGGGATAATCAATGGCTCTAAAATGAAAACGAGGAAAAAGTTATGAAAATTAAATCAGGAGTTGAACAAAGTATCTATATCTTACTTATCTTAGGAAGAATACCAACTGATACTTCTATTACTTCCGAGGATATTAGTACACGGTTAAAGCTATCCCAATCTTACTTAAAAAAGTTGTTGAAGTCATTGGGACATGAGGGACTTGTCACATCATCCACAGGCAAGAAAGGTGGGTTTTCTCTTGCGAAACCTATCTCAGAAATTAACTTATCACATATTTTTTATGCCGTAGAGGGACGTGGATCACTTTTTAACGAAACTAAATTAGGTTCTTACTTTATAGGAGAGGGTGCAACAGAAAACAAAGAGTGTTCACTAAGCGTTGTAATGGATACAATAGAGGACTCTTGGCGAAAAATTTTAGAAAATATCACATTAAAAGATTTAGAGACAAAAATTCTTTTAGAATTTGATACAACTCAGATTGATGCATGGATCCAACGTGTGACAAGTGATTCAAAAAAATAGTTTGAATAGAAATTGAAATCTAAGAAAGACTAATATAAAAGCTCACAAATAGAAAAATCGTATGAAATTTTCGCTTCAAAACGAATTGCATACGATTTTCTATTTATAGTTGGTTAAACTTTATGATTATAAATTTCAATCTTTTCCCACTTAAAGCCATTAAAACCACGACGCAAGAGACTCTCTAAAAGCTCTAAACTGATAAACCAGTCATCCGTTCCAATATCAGCTACTGTGAAAAAATGCTCAGACATGATTCTTTCCTCTTCTAAAATAAAGGTTGAATTTGTCTCCGAATATAAATAATCAATAGCCAAAGGATTCAATGCCCAATATTCAAATTTCTCCCCTGTTTCATGATAGGTTAGAGAGACTGTTCTACTTTGAACATCGGATTGATATGCCTGAATCACTTCAAACATATCATCTGAAACAATCGGGAAAGGTTCTCCTATATAATCTGTTAAAGACTCAATATAAAGTGTGTCAATTTGACCGATTATCTCTTCCTCCGTACTCATCATATCAAAGTTTTCAGGTAGCACATCAAATGTGATAATGCCAGTTTGGATTGGCGAATCTTTTAAACGATAAAATATCATTTTACACCCACTTTATTTCTTTAATTTGTTCAGGGGAAAGATTAAATTTGTCCTTTTGACTTGTCAAAAACAGAGCATTTTCTAATTGAGCATGCTCAAAGTTAGCTCCCCTTAGCTGCGCCCCCCTGAAATCTGTTTCTCTCAAATCTGCATAAGAGAAATTAACACCAAAGTAACTCGGAACTGCTTCAATCGCAAGTGCTAGATTCCCTTTAACAGACTGAAAATTAGCGTGACGGCACTTAGCATGGCTAAAATCTGCATCTTGTATAAAACTAGACTGAAAATTAGCCTGTTCTAACTGGCAAGCCACAAATTGACTGCCGACTAGAATACTTTCTTTCAATTCAGCACCAGTTAAATCACTTTTCCAAAAATTCGCAAAAACAAAAGTTTGATTGCTTAAATTAGCGTGTTTAAATGACTTCTCTACAAAATTTTTAATGCCTTCAGCTTCCATTTTTCCAGAAGATAAGTAGTCATCTAAATCACTCTGAGTTATAAGAGTGGTTACCTTCTCATAAACGACTTGGCTCTTGTCTTTAAATTCTCCGACATATACATGAAATTCATCAGCAAGCCTAAGTTTTTCAAAAAGTGTCGCACCTTTTTTCTTTAACAAAAAGCGCATTAACTCAACAAAATAGCGCTGAAAAACCTCAAAATAGACACTCACATAATAGCGTTCTTGCTTGAACAATTCCTGACTTTCTCGTTCAAGTAACTCTGCTTGAATCATCGTTTGAAATGCTTGGATGAAACGCTCAAAGCCATCAAAACGCTGGATGATACTTTCTTGAATCGTGTCATAGTACCAATTTTCACCATAAGAATGCCATTCATACGAGAGTTCTTGATTGGCTAAAAAAGGAGAACGTAACCAAGAAACCATAATAAACCCGATTGGTTTTAAACCATCCTGTTGTTGCGCAGATTCAAGCTGATCTATAAAAATTTGAAAAGGTTGCGCTAAACGATTGGCTAATGCTTCCAAATTATCATGAAAATACCTATCTAACTCAATCATTTGTAGTTTTAGACAGTCTTCTACTGTATTTTTTTGGAATTTTTTTATTTCTTGCGTAACTTGCACAAATTATGCCCTCCTTAACTTTAACAGTTTTTAGTTCATCTTGATTTCACTACCATTCAAAATAATCTTATCATTTACGGTGACAGTATTACCGTGAGAGTTAAGTGTGACACTGTCTCCTGCATCCATCACAACATTTCGTCCTTTTAGATTCAAAGCACCTTCTGCGGTTACGCTGACATTACGATTACTTGTAATGTTGATACCATCCGAATCGTTTAAAATGATTTCTACACCGTTACCAACAATTGTAATTTTATTTGGTTCAAGCGTAATTGTTTTGCCAAATTTATTGCGCAAGGTCTTGATAGCAGGATCTAATGTTCCGTCTAAGTCTGCCTCTGTCCGAACTGTGGAAGTAGCTACGGCATCTTTTTCATCTTTAGTTGGATAATATAGACGGGCTTTTTCGCCTACTTCTGGCATCATATACCAACCAACATTATCATCAGAAGTATAATTTGTCGAATAAGAGAACCAGTAAAAAGCATTGTCTTGCCCTTTATCAATGTCTAGTGCAAGTAAAACTTTATCTTCTGTGACTTTTTTAACAGTACCAATAATCGAACTTCCCACAAGCTCATCGTTATAGTATTTATCACAACGATTTCCTTTTGGACTGCTTAAAGTATAAGTATTTAGCAATTCACCTTTGATAATGGCTCTTTTTAAACCAACAATAAGCCATTCTTTATCTATAAACTTAACCTTATCCCCTAGTAAAAATAACTGAGAACTTTCTGCTTGATACTGAATAAAATCTTGTGGCATGACATCAATCTGATTATTTTCTTTCACATGATGATAGTCTACCAAATCTTTTTTGACTTCAAAATTATGAGAAATTAGCTCACCAACACTACTCGTATTGGGTAAACCAAAATAAAATCTTGGACTGGTTGACTGATCAATAGCAATAGGTTGTGAATGGAAATGAGATGCCAAGCGCTTGATAAACTGCCAATCTGTTTCATTGTATTGCGTCAAAAATTGACCAACAGGACGATCGTTAGATAGCGTATCAATAAACGCCCCATCTGAATAGTCGTTGACAACTTGTGCTAAAAGCGATTCAAATTTTTGGCTTGGAACTTGAAAGCTTCTACTTTTACGCTTAATGTCCATCAGATAAGAATAGGAGGCAACTTTACCACTTAGTGTGTAGACACCACCTTCTTTTGAAACATCTAAATTTAAAGCAATACCTTTATAAAACGAAAATTCTTTCCCCGTCTCATCACGTTTTGAAATCTTGATAGGAACTTTAGTTTCTGCTAGCTGCAAGACACGTTTCCCTTCTTCTTCGGACACAATGCCTTTAAACTTTGCAATCGCATGGTCACCTTGCAAATGATTAATAGTCATCTCTAACAGTTGCACAAATTTAAAAGGGGCAATTCGAATATTTTCACTTCTAATTTGTTGCCCTGAAAAAGTTACTCGATAATAATCTTTACTTTCTTGAGATAATGTCTTATTTTTGAGTGTGACCGTTTTAAAAATACTTTCTAAACTCTGCAATAAACTTGATTTTTCAAATGCTTGTTTATCTAAAACCATTTTTGACATGTTCATTGCTGTAATAGCCTTGACACCTCCGAATGATTTAACTGAGTTTCTCTTACTAGCATTACTAAAAATCTCAGTAGTCAATAATTTTTCTTGAGTCATTTTATCCACCCTATCTTTCTCACATTTATAAGTTAATCGTTGTACTAGTCTTACGAATATGAACTTCTAACTCTAGCACATCTGCTATAAATATCAAATAAGCACTCTTTTGTAAACTCAATGTCGTCCAAACACCAGTCGGTATTTCTCTACCTTGTTGAATACCTTCAACCGAACCTTTTAATCGCATTTCTAAGGTATTATTTCTCCCCACTCGAAACAAGACTTTTTTACTATCAGGCATTTTTTCCCGAATTTTTTCGTCCACTAATAAGTCATACAGGCTCATTCTCTTACTTCTCATGAAAATGGTCGCAGACCAATTTTGAATTGGAATTTCTTCTTCATCTGGTGTCTTGATAAAACAACATTCCAGAGAATCAGTAAAGAAATAATTAACTGGTTCAGAGGCTATCTCGGGATTGGTGACTACTTTTTTCTTGTTCATCACTAATATACCAAAAATGACACCTATACCAATACCGCCCACTAACAAGCCAAGCAGCAGCCACCAATTTACTTTCGGTTTCGGCTTAGGAATATCTGTCATCTTTGTCAAAGTTGTCGTAATGACTGGATGATTACTTTCCGTTTTATAGGTCAGTTGATAAGATTCTTTTTTGGGATTCGTAATTTTGATAATCGCCTGATGATTACTTTCTTTAACTGTTAAGCCATCTTCGCTATTATAGCCCATTTCTTTAATCGCTGAATCTGCCTGCATGGTAACAATGATTTCTTTGACACGTTTTGTCTCAGTCTTTTTTGTTGGTATGGTTAAGGTGTAGGTTGTACTTTCTTTGCTTTTTTCTGATTTCAAGCTATCTTTTTCAAAGGACATTTTTGTCTGATGACTATAAATATCCATTATCGCTGCCAATAACTGATCCCTATTTTCTGCCGTATAGTGCTTAGCTCCCGTTCGATCCGACCAAGTATTCATTGGTGCTTTGTCACGATGCTCTACTTCACTATACTGAATCACATATATAGGAATGCCTGCAGTATCAACAACTTGATTAAAATCATCTTCTACGGCTTGTTGGCTACGATTGGGGTTCGTCGCATCTGTCTCGACATCGCCATCAGATAAAACAATCATCATCGTGTGATTATCTTTATTACCACCTAGATTTAGTAAACGTTGTCCTGTTTTTAAGCCCAGACCAACATCTGTGCCTTTAATAGGCTCAATCGTTTTCAAGGAATTGATTAAGCCGTCTATTTCAGATTGGTTGGTTACTTTTTGTAAGCCTTGGTCACGAATGATGCTGTCATTATAAAGCACATAGCCAAAGCGATTATTATTGCCAACGCTGATTGAGGCGATATATTGAATGGCATCGTAAATGTTATGATTGGGGTCATTTGACTGCATAGAATAACTCGCATCTACGACCAACATCACATCTTGACCAATTTCTTCTGACGCCTTAACGGAAGTCGCGAAACAAAACAGCAACCCCAAACTAAGTAGATATAAGATTTTTTTGACTTTCTTCATACTTTTCATTTTTCCCTTCACATCTATCAATCTACAATCATTCTGCGACTGCGTTGTCGCTGACTACCTTTTTCTTGCTTATCATGCTTGATTTCTAACAAGATTTGACCCAACTTTTCATGAATTTCCAAAGCTGATAACGATTTTGTCGGTAAGGACAAGCGTGTGGCGATATAATATTCAACCGCTCGTTTCTCAACTAAGTTTTGACTCATGTGAGTCTGTAAGCAAAATGCTTGGTCTAAAGTATGAGTTGTTCCTAACGCCTCCACTGCTTGACAGAATTGTTTAATAAGCACTGGTGCAAGAGCTTGACCACTTTTGAGAGAGCGTTCTTGATGCAGAAAATTAACCGTATTGTACTCTGTTATCAAGTCTGAAAAATCTTGATAATCAGTACGTAAATAAGCCCCCTCTTTAAGTTTAAACCGCAGCAGTTCCCACTCATTATCATCAAGTTGTGGATTTGTAGAAAGAACGATTGTCGCCTCTCTTGCATAAAAATCTTCGTCTTCAACAACTGGTAGAAGTTTAATCTTCAAAAAAGTAACCTTTTCTGTGGCAGTATAAGGAATCTTGACACTGTTATCCATAACCAAGATATCGGTATCGTACTTTAAAACACCTGACGATACCACAATATTATCTGCATCTATCGTAATATCAAAACCGTCAATGATACCATCTTGATACTGGTCATAGACTGTCTCAACTAACTTTATAGGATAGTTTTTCAGTGCCTCTAGCATTTCCTTTTTTAGGATACGCCCTGTGTTGAATTTGGGGGATTTAACCTGAAACATATGTTTTCTCCTGCTTGATTTAAAAGTTTTTTTGTAAAAATATTTACTTGCATGACTATCAGATTTTGACAATAATCCACTAAGCAAATTACTACCATTTGAAATTTCGGGAAACAAAGTATTGAGCATTCAATCAACTCATATCAATTCTAATCCCATCAGGCATTATTATCATAGTATATTTCCCTTTCCTACTAATCTATAACTACAATATCACTATTTTTAAATTCTCTTTCTAAATAATTCAATATAGTAGGCATATATTTTATCTTTATGAAAACTAGTAATGTCTTCCTCCGAATAAGGAGACTCCCGTTTTTTTATTAAACTTTTCCCGAAGATAAGCTCTCTTTCTCTAAAATCAATTTCAACATTTAAAACTTTATTACCTTCTCGATACTCTAAGCAATAAAAATGTGGGATATCAATCTCTATATTTTCCATGTTCATCTTGTATCCTATTGTTTAAATCAATAATCTCCTGACTCATTACTTCATCATCAGTTTTTGAAATAGCTTTCTTCGCTTTACTTCCAGCTTTAGCCGCATCATCTGCTTTTGAGGCAACTTTACTCCATTGTTATCCTTCAATAAGTTATTCCATTTAGTTGGAATCATTGAAGTCATTTGTTGTGCTAAATTTGTATATAATTCTTTTAATTCATTTTTCATAAATTTTTCTCAATACGGTTAATTGATTTTTTTTATATTATTACTTTCTTTCATTAGCAATTTCTTTTAATACATAATTCATCAGTTTTTTCAAGAAAATATCTCCTTTGTCCACGGCCGTTTCATAAATTCAATTTAAAATGTATTTTTCTGAATATTTTAAAAGAATATCGAGTTTTTAAAAAGAATAGCATATAAGATTAATTGTTGTTTGAAAATTCAAACAATATATTCAGTAATATTGTCCTTTTTTTGAATATTTTTACGAAAATAATTTGCAAAATATACCAATTAAAAATTTAAATCACTGATTTTTTATGTACTTTTCAGAAAAATCAAACTCATGAAACGGCCGTGTCCTTTGTCTTTTTCCCCCAACTCTTTAAAATAGATACCTCTCTTTGTTTTTAAATACACCCTTACTTTATCACTATTGTAAAATTCTAAGTCAGTAGTCAATGCCATATAAGGCAACGCTTGACTACTACTAACTAACAAGGACTGCATCGCTTTCATTACTTTTGGAGATTGTTCTAAATTAGTGAGAACAGAACCACTTCCATGATAGATATGGGTATTTAAACCAAAGACTAAAGCTAATGTTTGAGTTTGAAATCCTACAATACCACTTTCTATTGGCATGTCAAAAACCGCAATATACACTTGTTCATCATTTTCCAATGTCAAACCCATATCTTGATTTGTATACCGTAAAACTTGTTCACGATAATTTAAATATTTTTGACTAACTTGTTTTTCAGTGTTAAAATCTTTATTCATTATTTTTCTCCGTGTAAGTTAAATTTACTTCTCTAGTTTTAGTAACTTTCCATTTTTTTAATTGTATAAAATTCTAAAGCATCTTCATCAATGTCTTTCTTTAAAGCCTGAATTGCTCGCTTAATATCATCTCTATCCAATCTATTTTTAAGTTCCTTATGTCCCGAAAAGAGGTTTTCAAATAAATTGGCATGAGCATTTTCCCAATCTATTCGTATTGTAAAACGTAATCTTTGATAATCAAAAACTATTTGATAAGGTTTCTTAAGATATTCATAGGTCAATTCATAAGCACCCATTCCTGCACTATCATTAGAATAAAATTCCTCAATTAATTTAATATCTCTTCTAAAACAATTACCAAATATTTTTTTGTATAGTCCAAATATTCAATATTTATAAATTCTTCTCTATCTAACAACATGCCACATATCTCCTACCTTTTCAAATGTAAATCCATGTCCTTGAAAATAAGCTATTTCTTTGGAATAATGTGAGTTAAAGTTACTTTTCTAATTTTTTTCTATTTCTTGTGGACTTATAAAATTCTAAAGTATCTTCATCAATTTCCTGTTTTAAAACTTGAATAGCTTTTTTATATCTGTCTTATCTAGTTTATTTTTTAATCTAACATGAAAATCAACATAGCCACAACCCACAATTCCTGCCAACCACTCCTCATACTTTACATAAAGATCAAAATAATATTTTTCATAATGAAAAACTATCTGATAGGGTTTCTTAAGATATTCATAGGTTAAAGTATATGCACCCATTCCTGCACTATGATTAGAATAGGATTCTTCAATAAATTTAATATCTTTTCTAAAACAGTTACCGAATATTTTTTTGTATAGTCCAAATATTCAATATTTATAAATTCTTCTCTATCCAACAACATGCCACATATTTCCTATCCTTTCAAATGTAAAGCCATGTCTTTGAAAATAAGCTATTTCTTTGAAATTAATGTGAGTTAAAGTTGCTTTTCTAATTTTTTTAACTGTCCATTTTTTTTAATTGTATAAAATACTAAAGCATCATCGTCTATATCCTTCTTTAGGATCTGAATAGCTTTCTTAATATCATCTCTATTCAATCTTTTTTTATACTCAGTATGCCTTCCTTGAAAAAAATTTGTATAGGCATTCTCCCATGTTATTTCTATTCTAAAACGTAACCTTTCATAATCAAAAACTATCTGATAGGGTTTCTTAAGATATTCATAGGTTAATTCATAAGCACCCATCCCTCCACTACCATTAGAATAAACTTCCTCAATTAATTTAACATCATCTCCAAAACAGTCATCAAATACTTTTTTTGTATAGTCCAAATACTCAATATTTATAAATTGCTCTCTATCTAACAACATGCCATATATCTCCTATCTTTTCAAATGTAAAACCATGTTCCTGCAAATATCCTATTTCTCTTGCGTAAAATGAATCTTCTCCAATAGCAACAAACGGATTATGCGAAAAATAAATGTCTCGTCCTGAACCAATTTGTATATCCAAGAATTTTTCATTTATTTTCCAAATTTCTTCATCATCATACACTTTACTCAACTCACCCCAATTATCAATATTGAAATATTGAGCACCTAATTCCTTAGCTTTTTCTATATAACCAGTCAGACCTTTTTTATCATATTTCCCCAATACAATTGAGCCAGCTTCATCCGAACCGTTGATAGCTTTAAATGCATATTCTTCTGCCTCAGAATTGCTCATTATCCTAGCCGCATCATCTAATTTTGAACCAATTTTACTTCCAGCTCGTAATGCATCATCGCCATACTTAAGCGTAGCTTCGCCAGCTTTACCAAGTTTACTAACTTTGCCTATTGGAATAATACTTAGAGCAGATAACATCCGCTCCCAATCGTCGAGCTAAATTGTAGCGTTTCTGTAAATCATAATGCTTTAATTTCAAGTGCAACATTTTCTATAATTGCTTGCTTAACCGCCTCTATTAATGTATCGATCAAATCTCTTCCATCTGATGTTACAAAATAATTAGATAAATTAGTTATATCGTCACTTATATTATCCCCCCATGGTGGCATTTTATCTAAATCCTCTGCATCCCATACCACATTTTTAGGAGATAACTCCTGTAATTCCTCTTTTAATTTTTCCAATTCTTTTTTTGCTTTTTCTAAATTCAAAACCTCTATTTTCCCACTATATAAATCATTCATAATAATAGGAAACGTACTCCCCCAATCTCCTTTCTCTAAATTTACACAAACTGTTGAGAAAAAAGAATGGAAAAAATCTCCTGTTCCAATTGAAAACCATAAAAAATCTACCTTGACACCTACTACCATAAAAATCACCTCTTAAATATTATTTCTAGATTCACTCCAGATTTATCAATTATCTTTTGTCGTATTTCCCTTAAAATATCATTACTAACATCCTGTCCTCTAATATCTATCACTATGGTCTGATTGGTTCCTTGAGGTAAATTCGTTACCCTATCTTTCACTTGATTACTTACATTATTAATCAAATTATTTTTCCCAGCATTATTCTGTATATTGTAATTTTTAACTTCAACGCTATGACCGGGTTTATAATACTCAGGTCTTGTACTTCCTTTGGTACCATATGGTACTTCTTCACCATTTATAAATGATTTTTGTGGGTCATAACCATGATAGTCTTTCCCAACATCAATCTCAGATTCTCTCCACGAAGGTCTTTTACCACTTTTTTTAGCAGCAATTTCAGCCGCATCATCAGTTTTTGAAATAGCTTTCTTCGCTTTACTTCCAGCTTTAGCCGCATCATCTGCTTTTGAGGCAACTTTACTTCCGCCTCTTACTAAATCATCGCCATATTTAAGAGCTAATTTCCCACCTTTAACAGCTTTCCCCCATGGAATTAAACTCGCAATAGATAAGGCGCGATCCCACCATGCTAACTTCCGATAACTATCTGGGTCTCTTCCCGTCCATGCTTTATAAATGTCATCGCCTAAAAGAAACTCCCAAACTTCTTTACCACCTTTTATTAGAGCAGCATCTTGACCACTTGCAATTATAGATATTGCATTTTTATCACCTGCTTCTTGACATTTCAGATGACACATAATCGTTAAACCGGGTTCAGAGTCAACTTTAGTAGCTTTATCAAATCCAGTCCATTTGTCTTCTAAGTCTGGTTTGCATTTGACAGGATCAGGACACTTTCCTTTTTTACCTTTATCCTTCCATTTTTTTCAGCCTTATCTGATAATTTCTTACAGATTTTAAAATCTTTTTCTTTTAATAGGTATTAAATAAAAAGTTAGAAAATACTTTTAATTCATTTTTGGGTATACTCTTTTATATATTCATAGATATCTTTCCCGTTATTTTGAAAACCGCCTCTTTTTCCGTTAAACAACTCCTCTGAGCTCAAAAGAAAAGCTGTATGAAAATCTTTCTTTTGTAAATGAGCAATCATTTTTAATAGCTTATCTCTAAAATAATTGGTAGAATTCAATACTCTGTCATTAAAAATATCAAGGTTCATATCTATGGAATTTAAAAATTCATCATACACTTTAGTAACTTGTTGAGAAATTTCATTACAAAGTTCAGGAATGTTTTTAAACTCTGATATAGTCCATTCTAATTCAGATAATTTCATTGAAGGTGAGACAAAAGCTCCATTTGCTCTCAAACTATCTCTTGAATTTATATTTTCTTTCATATCCAGGAGTGTCCAAAATAGGTTATCATATTCATAGGGTTTAATAAGAATCCAGAATTTAATTATTAGATTAGATTTTACCTTTTTTATATCTATCATAGGGTGCAAAAAGAAATTATTTTCCTTTTTGTAAAACGAATTTGATACACTTTTGAATCCCAATTTTTTAAAAGATAGATTTAATTCATTTTTTAATTCTTTCTTTGATGTTTGTAAATTTTCCAATTTAGTTTCCACCTATCTATCCAATGATTTCAGCTCTTATTTTTATTGAAAATGGAGCTAGCTGGTTTGCAATAACATTCAAAAAATTTTTACAGTTTTCTGTAATCTCACATTTAAAATGTATATCTATTAAAAAGCTGTTAAATTTTTTGTCAGGATAACTTTCATTGAATTGTTTAGAATCTATAAACTCAACATAAGCATTTATTTTATTTTGCAGAAGATTTAAATGTTTGTATTCTTCGTTCCAATCCAAATGATCTGCTATAAGAAGTATAAGTTCGTTACTCTCTTTACTTTCACCCATACCATCAACTATTTTATTGTTATCTACAGTCATAACTACTCTCCTCGTATAATATATTCTAGTAGTGATTAACCACTACGATTTTTACCTAATTGATATTAATTTTCACTTGACTACTGAGCCGTTTCTCAGAGATAATAGTTCTGGAATGGACTCACGGATTT
>NZ_BAAGGP010000054.1:0-20138 GCF_054658615.1 Pseudolactococcus yaeyamensis | reverse complement strand
CTTCTTGACCTTTCAGCCAATCTGTGATTGGCACAAAGTCCTCGACCAAGGTCACGTCATTTTCTCTGAAGGTATTACTGAGTTCATTGGTCTTATGCTGGTTTTGGCTTTGCCAAGCATAAGTACTGCCCAGTAAGAGCAGGGTTGCGGCTGCAGCACCTGCGGCGGCCTTCTTCTTCTGATTTACCATCATTTACTTCTCCTTAAATTTTTTCTTTTTAACGCAAAAACGGTATGTAGATTAAAGTCAGATTAAACCTCTGAGATTAATCAACATGCCGTTTTAAGAGTCGTCAAAAAAAACTTCGGCAGCCATTAAATGTCTGTCTGTCTGTCTGTCTGTCTGTCTGTCTGTCTGTCTGTCTGTCTGTCTGTCTGTCTGTCTGTCTGTCTGTCTGTCTGTCTGTCTGAGCATACGCTGTTTTCTCCTTTCTGTCAAGTGTTTACTAGAAATCCTAACAGATTTTTGACCTTGTTTTGCCACATGATGTTAGAAATATAATGTCAACCAACTTTATTCTAACATAATAATTTTATTTTCGAAAGAAAAAATTAGTCAAAATTTCAATTTGATGAATTTAAAGAAAAAAACACCTTTCAAAAAAGTGTGTTCATTTCTTTAAGTTTCAGTTTGATGTCAAGTTAGACTTGACAAAATCCCTGTCTGACGGCCAATTTTGCGATAATGGGAAGCAGGAGACAAAATACAAATAGTAGTGATATTTTTGTCTTTACTTCTTTCGCTCTTACTTTTCCCTTATTTTCATTTATTTATTATAATTTTTTGGTCCTTTACGCATATGTTTCCGATCATTTTTAGTCGGCGTTTCTTGATTGGAACGGCCACCACCGGCTTGTTTCTTTTTGATGATTGCTAACATCTTTTCTTTGGTTGTCTGATTCACTTTATTCCCCCTTATATTAATCTTAATTTTTACGCAATAACCCAACCAACTCAATATGATGCGTCTGCGGGAACAAATCAACAGGCTGCACCTTCTCAAGCGCATAACCCAACGCTTCAAACCGCACCATATCACGCGCAAACGTCGCGGCATTACACGAAATATATACAATACTTCGTGCCCCAACGCTCACGGCTGACGTGATAAAAGACTCATCTAGCCCTTTGCGCGGTGGATCGACAAGAATGACATCAGGTTTCACGCCTTCAGTCACCCAGTCGCCCATGACTTTCTCGGCTTTACCGGTCACATAGGTCACATTGTCAATGCCGTTCAACTCAGCATTCTTACGCGCATTTTCAATGGCTGCTGCTACGACTTCAACGCCATAAACGTGTTTGACCTTGTCAGCAAACGATAAACCAATCGTTCCGATACCTGAGTAGGCATCAATCACAACATCCTCAGCGTTCAAATCCGCAAACTCGATTGCTTTAGCATACAAGACTTCTGCTGCAGGCGTATTGACCTGGTAAAATGATGGTGCAGAAATGTCATACTTGCGCTCTAACATGATGTCGGTGATGAAATCTTGCCCAAACAAGACGTTCCAGTCACTTCCGAAAATGTTATTGCCAGTGGATGCGTTGACGTTTTGCATGATTGACTTGATGGCTGGGAATTGCTTGGTAAGAGCGTTTAGAACACCATCAACTTTAAAGAACGATGCCTTGCGTGTGACAAAGATCACCATGATTTCACCAGTTGCGTGAGCACGACGAACGACAACGTTCCGAACAAAACCAGTATTTTCAATTTCATTGTAGGCTTTAAGTCCAAATTGACGTAGCAAATCACGAACGGCAATCACGACCTCATCAATTTCCGGCTGTTGTATAAAGAAATCTTCCACTGGAACCAGCGTGTGGGAATGTTTGCGGAAGAATCCGGTTTCCAGAACGCCGTTAACTGAACGGACAGGGATGCTGGCTTTATTGCGGTACTTTGTAACGTCTGGGCTAGCAATTGCCTCTAGGACTGGAAAATCGGCCTTGTGGGCTGTTTTAGAGAGCAGCTCGACAATCTGCTTGCGTTTGAATTTCAATTGCTCAGCATAGGCTAAATGGCCGAAATCGGCAATGCCTGTTCGCAAGTAGTCAAGATTGATATCTGTGACGCGGTGCTCAGAAGTCGTGAGGTAAGTTTCAACCTTACCAAATCCGAATTTCTTACCTGTTTTCAAGACACGCATTTCAATCGTCTCACCAGGTAAAGCATTTTCGACAAAAAACGGATAGCCGTCAATCTTTACGACACCCGCGCCTTCGTGGGTCAAATCTATTACTTGAACTTCAAAAATATCGTTTTTATTAAAATTAGTCATACCTTATTATAGCAAAAAAAGCACCTCAGCGCTTTTGATTTTGAAAAGGTAACAGTATCGCGATTCCGATAAGTGTACCCAGCATATTTAAGATAAAATCGTCTACATCTATGATATGCCAAGTAGACTGAGTCCATAGATTGAGAATCAATTGTAGGGGTTCTACCATAAGACCAAGAAAAATTGATAATATTATTTTAGTTTTTTGAGCTAGTTTAGGAAAAGTCCAGAATATAACAAAAGATAAGGGAATCCAAATCATAATATTCCCCAAAATTTGGACAACATTTCCCTCACGTAAATAAGGAATAATCGTTTTAAAGGGGATAAGTTGTATCTGTGACAGATCAAAAGCTGTCTCTGCCTTCTTTTGATTAACTTTGAAGACAATCAAAAGAAAATTTGTCAAATAAAATAAATCAAACCATGAAACAAAGCCAATTTTCCAAAATTGTCGTTTATTTTTGAAAAATAGAAGGTAAAAGAACATGATTAGACCCGCTATCAGTGCTGAATATATCGCAATTATCCTAATATAACCAATTAAAAACATAATTTCTCCCTCGCTTGTTTGCAGATGTACGAGATACAAAATGTTTGACACATCTACTTCCGATACATCTTAAACTCCAAAAACAAATCATTGTAAATCCCTAAATACTCAGGGCCGAGGTTTCGATAAACTTCCAGATTCTTCATGGCCTTTTCATCGGGATAGAAAGCTCTATCTAACGTGATTGCCTTAGGCAATATAGCCTCAGCTTTCATATTTGGTGTGGCATAGCCAACATATGCCGCATTTTTAGCTGCATTTTCAGGTTTCAGCATGAAATTGATAAAAGCATAAGCCGCTGCGTAGTTCTTCGCTGTCTTGGGAATCACGATATTGTCAAACCAGAGATTTGAGCCCTCACTTGGCACAACATAGTGCAGATGCTCATTTTCACTGACCATTTCTGCCGCTTCCCCTGAAAAAGTAACCGCAGCCGCAGCTTCATTGTTAATCATATATTGCTTAATTTCATCGGCAACAATGGCTTTGACATTCGGTGTCAACCCCTTGAGATGATGGTAAGCCTTATTCAGCTGACCCATATCTTTCGAATTGACGCTATCGCCTTGCTCATTAAGCGCAAAGCCAATCACTTCACGCGCCCCATCAATCAACATCAGATTATTTTGATAGTCAGGCGACCATAAATCTTGCCAATGCTCAGGCGGCATTTTAACCTTCTCATCGTTATAGGTAATCCCAAGTGTTCCCCAAAAATAGGGAATCGAATAGGCATTGTCAGCATCAAAACTTTGGTCTAAAAACCGAGGATCGATATTTTCCAAGCCCTTGATTTTCGAATGGTCAAGTCGATTTAAAAGCTTCTCCGACTTCATCTTATCAATCATGTACTCACTCGGAATAGCAATATCATAAGTCGTGCCACCCTGCTTAATCTTCGTGTACATGGCCTCATTCGAATCAAACGTCACATAGTTAACCTTATAACCCGTCTCTTTTTCGAAACTTTTCAGCAAACTTTCATCGATATAATCGCCCCAGTTGTAAATGGTAAGCTGGTTACTAATCGCTGAACTGCCGCTATCCGCGGATAATTTAACGGCTAACAAGCTAAGCACAGCAATAATAGCGAGGACACCACCCATAAAATAGACTAATCTTTTCATTTACTTACTGCTATCACCAAAGCTAACACTTGGTGCATCTTTAGCAGAGTCAGCAGCTTTAAAGTAGTCTTTCTTACTGGCACCACGCATCCCTGCGACGATAGACGTTGGAAAAAGTGAAATTTTGGTATTGTAGGCTTTGACCGCATCGTTATAACGCGTTCGTGCCACTGCAATGCGATTTTCAGTTCCCGCTAATTCATCTGATAACTGTGTAAATTGTTTGTCAGCCTTGATATCAGGATAGCTCACTTGCAAGCGTAGCAAACCATTCAAAGCTGAGCTCATTTGATTGCTGGCTGTTGCAGTATCAGAAACCGTCTCAGCTTTACTCATGGCGCTTTGCGCAGTCGAAATGGCTGTAAAGATTTTTTCTTCATGTGCTGCATACCCCTTAACCGTTTCAACCAAGTTAGGGATTAAGTCATTCCGACGTTGCAATTGCGTATCAATATCAGCATAGGCTGAATCAACACTGTTTTCTTCTTTCGTAATCCCATTGCCAATGCTGAAAAAGGCAACAATCACAATGACAAGTACCGCTAATATCCCAACAACTAAACCATTCTTTTTAATAAAATCCATCTTTTTTCTCTTTTCTATTTTGTAAAGTCGATGTATTATCGACCAGCTCCGCCACCCGATGAAGAACCGCCGCCAAAGCCGCCGCCACCACCTGATGACCCACCAGATCCACCACCATAGCCGCCGGAACCCCCACCACGATTATTGAAAATCGCAAGGAGAATCCACAGAAGGATATCGCCATGTCCGGTTAAAATCATACCTAAAATAAAGACAAAGACAAGACCGCCAATAATCAAGGCGCCAAGCGAATTCCCAGAAGATTGCTCACGATCATTTACCTTGTCTTCTGAACTGGTCTGCGATGTTTCTTGAGAGGTATCAGAACTTGTTGTATGACCAGTTAAGACATCTGAAAATGCTGTTATCGTTTTGGTTACTGCGGTATCGTAATCATCTTTGGCACGGTAAGGCACGAAGTCAGCATCTAAAATCCGACCGACTTTGCCATCATTCAACTCACCTTCTAGCCCTTGACCAACCTCCACCCATACTTTTTTCTCATCCTTAGCAATCAGCATGAGTAGGCCATTATCGCTCTCCTTATCTCCAATACCTGTTTGATTAAACACGGTATTGGCATACTCCTGAATCGTCTTATTTTTTAAATTATCAACTGTTAAAACAATGATTTGCGCTTTTTTGCCCACATCTAGATTTTCGAGTTGATGATTTAAGTTATTTTCTGTCGTATCTGACAGTAAATCTGCTTGGTCATAGATATAAGTGTGATCTTGCCAAGTCATTTTTGATACTGCATTACCACCTTTAGAGTCACCTTGCCATTTGAAAAAGCCGAAAACGCCGGCTAAAGCCACTAGCATGATGGTCAAGAAGATGATTTTTTGGGTAACCTTATTTTTCTTCATCCGCACTCCTCATAATCATATAATACCCGATTACGAGCAAAATTGAAAGCATAAACACTAGCGCAGATAAAGCATTAATCTCAAGTGAGATGCCCTGACGTGCGCGAGAATAGATTTCAACAGATAAAGTTGAGAAACCATTTCCAGTCACAAAAAAGGTCACCGCAAAATCATCTAGAGAATAGGTAAAGGCCATAAAGAAGCCTGCGATAATCCCCGGAGTTAAAAATGGTAGCACAACTTCTGTCATCGTCTGGCGCTGGGTCGCGCCCAAGTCATAGGCAGCATGTATCATATCCTGATCCATTTCCTGTAAGCGTGGCAAAACCATGAGGACAACGATAGGAATCGAAAAGGCAATATGTGCCAATAAAACAGAAATAAAGCCTAGTTTAAACCCGATAGAAGTCATGAGAATCAGAAAACTTGCCCCAATCATGACATCTGGCGAAACTAGCAAGACATTATTTAAGGCTAAAATGGTATTCTGGCGTTTCTTTTTCGCCTGATGAATATAAATCGTCCCAAAAGTACCGATAATCGTCGCGATAAAGGCTGACAAAAAGGCTAGCAAAAAGGTCTGAACGACAATTAAGATTAAACGACTATCCGTAAATAGTGCCTGAAAATGCTCTAAAGTAAAACCGGTAAAGGCATTCATATTGCCATTTTTGTTAAAGGCATAAACGATTAAATAGAAAATCGGCAGATACAAGAGAGCAAAGACGAAAATCAAATAGGCATTTTCAAATTTAAAACGTCGTTTCATGCTTTCCCCCTCTCCCGTGTCAAGTACATGACCACAAACATGGTAATAATCAGCACCATACCAATAGTTGCACCTATGCCCCAGTTTTGAGTAACTAGGAAATGTTCTTCAATGGCAGTGCCTAGTGTAATCACGCGGTTCCCACCGATGAGACGGGTCAGCATAAATAGACTCAGACTTGGGATAAAGACTGCTTGCACCCCAGATCTGACACCATTCATCGAAAGTGGGAAAATAATCTGTGTGAAATTTTGAAGCCGTGTTGTGCCTAAGTCATAACCAGCCTTGATTAAATTACCATCAATCTCATCAATGGCATTAAAAATCGGTATCACCATAAAAGGGATTTCGATATAAGCCGCAACAAAAATGAAAGAGAAATCGGTAAAGAGGATTTGTTGACTGCCCAATCCCATAAAGTTAAGAAAGCCATTGACTGCGCCAGATTGCCCGAAAATGCCGATAAAGGCATAGGCTTTAAGCAAGAGATTAATCCAAGTTGGTAAGATAATCAACATCAACCATAATTGCTTATGTTTCAATTTGGTCAAAAAATAGGCCGTTGGATAGCTAATCACAAGTGTAACGGCTGTGATAATCGCCGCATAAATGACGGAGTTGACCGACATTTTCAGATAAGTCCAGCTGGTAAAATATGTGCCATAATTCGCCAAAGTCGCATTACCGTCAATATCGAAAAAAGATTTATAAACCAGCAGGGCAATCGGTGCAAGGACAAATAAGAACAACCATAACACATAGGGAATGGCAGATAATTGATTTTTTTTAGTCATAATGTTTCTTCTGGTGTCATATCGACAAGTTTAAGATGCCAGCGACGATGGGATTGCGACAAGTCTTGAATCGCATTAATCAACATTACTAGCCAGATAAAGGCAATAACAAAGGCGATGATTTCAAAAAATGTCAAAGACAAATAATGAATACCTAAAAATAGAAAAGTAGATAGCACTAACATACCAAGTGTTAAAGCAGAAAAGACGAGAAATTCTTTTGAAATATCAGGTAAGAGCCACTTCAAAAGGAGGATTAAAATAATAATACACCCCACAATGCCAAATGCTGCTAGATTATGCACTACCATCGTCCAAGAATAATCATTGGCAGGAAAAATACCAACACAGGCAATCAGAACAGCAATCAAGTAATAGAAAAATCGTACAACAGTACTTTTTTTCGTATAGGCATCACTTCTTGAAAATTCTGAAAACAAATAGTCTGTAATCGTCAGTAAAATCAAGCCTGAAAAAACCATCGTTAGGTTGAATTCCCAGTGTCTCGTAGCTTCGGAAGTTCCCAAAAAACTAAAATTAAAGCGCCACCAATCTTGTTGATTATTCAATGCCGTAGCAACAAGGATACCACCAATAAAAGTAACAAATAGCATGGTAATTAAATTGGACACCTTGACGGACATGGCTGAAGAAATGAGGACAAAATTGATAATGGCTGAAAAGACTAGGACAAATAACGAAGCAGTCACTGGATCAAAACTAACCCCATTAAAGGTAAAACGCATCATATAGAAGCTAATAGCTGTGACTGCTAAAGTCACTAAAGTATAAGTGAAGGCTAAAGTTAACGTTTCCCGTATCTTTGTCAACCAAGACCGTCTTGCCTGTACATGGGATGTCTGGCGATAAGCTAAAATAAATGAGATGAAACCTGTTGAAATGCCAAAAACTATACTTGCACGACCAACAGAAATCACATCCTCCGCAGTAAAAGAAATTTGTGGTTTCTGACTCATTAAGAAAGTCATCAGTCCCATGAACCAAGCAAATAAACTGGGGATTAGTAAATAACGCAAAGTGAAATTCTGACGATTGGTGTCTGAGGTGTCCTTTAATTTGATTGAAAAGCCATCATCAGTTGCTTCCAAAATCAAGTTTTTTTCATCACCGTTCAATGTTTCCGCTAGTGAATCTGGTATCACAATATACTTTCCCATTTCTCCCCCATAGCCAACCGCAAAGAAAGCCATTCTTAATCTTTTATATTTTCTTCTTCTATCGCATTGATTAAGCCAGCTTCGACGGCTTCTTCCTCGACATATTCTTCAATTCGAGCATCAAATTCTTCTTCTGTTTCATTGAGGCGCATGATATGAATATCTTCTGGTTCAAAGTCCAGACCGATGACTTCGCCGACAATGGCACGGCGTGTTGAATGAATCATCCACTCCTGTCCTAACTCGTCAACCGCAATGATTTCATAATGGACACCACGAAAAAGCTGTGTCTGAACTTTAACAACCAACTTCCCTTCATCTGGCAGCGTCAATCTTAAATCTTCTGGTCGAATGACAACTTCAACCGACTCACTTTTTCGCATCCCGCCATCGACAGATTCAAATCTTTTGCCGTTAAACTCGACCAGATAATCATCTATCATAATTCCTGAGATGATGTTGGACTCACCAATAAAATTCGCCACAAAGCGATTGATTGGCTCGTCATAAATATCAACTGGTGTGCCTGATTGGACGATTTCGCCATCATTAATAATGAAAATCCAGTCACTCATGGCTAGTGCTTCTTCTTGATCGTGTGTGACAAAAACAAAAGTAATGCCTAGCTTTTGTTGCAAGGCACGTAGCTCATACTGCATTTCCGTCCGCAATTTCAAGTCAAGGGCACTCAAAGGCTCATCTAACAAGACCACTTTGGGCTGATTGACAATGGCTCTGGCAATCGCGACACGTTGGCGCTGACCACCGGATAATTTTTGAATGCGACGATTTTCAAAACCAGTCAACCGCACCATTTTAAGCGCTTCTAATACGCGTTTTTCAATCTGCGCTTTATCCACTTTCCGAATTTTTAAAGGAAAGGCAATATTATCAAAGACATTTTTGTGCGGGAGCAATGCGTAATTTTGGAAAACTGTATGCACATCACGCTGATTGATTGGTACATCATTAATACGTTCATTATCAAGATAGATATCACCAGTCGTTGCATCTGTCAATCCTGCAATAATATTCAGAATTGTTGATTTACCAGAACCCGATGCGCCTAAAAGCGTATAAAATTTCCCAGCTTCTAACTCAAAATTGATGTCTTTAAGAATGATTTGACCATTGTCCTCAAACGACTTCGAAACGTGTTTAAATTCGATGATTGGGTTAGTTTTTAGTCTATTCATTTATTCATACTGTCCAACTCTGTTTGGTTCATAATATTTTATTTTCTCAATAATTTTTTCTAAACAATTAATCAAACCTGATGTAATGTCCTTATCAGAAACTTCAAATTCAACTACTTTTAATCCAAAATTCTCTAACCATAACTCTTTTGTTACAGGATCGATTTCATTTTCAGGCATCAAAATGTAATTATATGCTCCAGATAAATTAGTCATTTGTCTCGAATTAAATATCAGTTCTAAATCAGGATCTCTAAAGGAATAGCCAATGAATAAAGTTACCCTTTGTAGAAATATCGATCCCATAAAATCAAGAAAACTTCTATGCTTTCTTGTTAATTTCAAGTAATCCGATTTTGTAAAAATTATATTTTTTCTATCATTTATACAACCATGCATTTTGATAAGTAAAGGACTTTCAGTTCTAACATCTTGAATAATAGTATCAATGTCATCGTAAGTACGTGCAGCAAATCTACTCAACCCTGTATTAGTAACGTAATTTTCAAATGATTTATCAAAATTCGTAGTAATATACAACGTTAAACCGATTGAAAATATTAATTTTTGAATTTCAGATACTTCTGGACTTCTTTCTGGATTAAATTGCTCGTTTACTAAATTAAAATATTCAGATTGATTACTCTTCTTAGCATACTCCATTGTTTCGATATTACTTTCGATATTTTTAGGTACTTCTGGAATTTTATTTACTATACTTTCAACAAATTCATTCCATAATACTAGTTTAGAAGTCCCAGCTCCCATAAATATAGCAGCATTATTAGAGGCCAGAGCTTTTAAGAGCACTGTATCAAAGTTCATTACTATTTACCTCAATGTTTGAAATTATTTTAGTACATATTGTCTCAAAAATTTTTTTTGCTTCAACTGGTAAAGCAAGATTTGCACCTTGAATTGACTTTGTATTTGAAGCATTCAATTTAAACATTGGTATATGGTTACTTTGACTCTCTGGTATTAATGATTTCAAATTTTTTATTTCTCCTAAAAATAAATCTTCTTTTGGTATATTCTTTAAATTTAAAAACTCCAGATTATCAAATATAGCATCAGGTATTGGATCAGTAACAGCTTGGTATGCACGTGTTGCTCTCCCCTTATATAGTAAAGACTGTTGTATCAAATAACCAAGAAATATTGTTGACGAATCAGAAGTTTGTGTCAATAACTCATTTTTAATAAAATTCTCATAATCCAAATTAAATCCATCAATAGCTCTATTGTATTGTTTTCTAAACAAAGAAACCCATTCTGAAATATTTTCAGCACCAAGTACACTAAATATATCAGCTCCCATTGGAGTTACTAAAAATTCAGTATTAAGTAAAATAGACCTATTTAAAGCACCTAAAGATGGGCCAACATCTATAAACACATAATCATAATTTAATTCTTCAGCTTCTCTCAATAATTGTAGTAACCAATTTGTTCTAATAATCCCACCTTTTTTTATCGCTCTCATATCAGTCCAAGCATTACTCAAAGTTTCTTCAAATCTTGATAATGTTGGATGTGATGGAATTATATCGTATCCAAAATTATGAATTTTTTTTTCTTTATCTTTTGACCTCCTAATATTATTACTTATATTACTTATTTTTGTACTTACCTCGTCATTTAGAGGATCAATAATATTTACGATGTTATTAGAACCACTCTGAAATATATCATCAAGTTCATCTTCTCCAAAAGTAAGCTGAGTAATATTGGCTTGCGGATCTAAATCCATAACCAAAACTTTTTTCTTCATTTCCAAAGAAAAGTATGCTGCTAAATGTGCTAAGGTAGTAGTTTTTCCTACTCCACCTTTATTATTGAATAGTGTTATTGTTCTCATTTATTTTCCTCAATTTTATCCATTACTATAGCAATACGTCCTTTCCCCCCCCTCACATCTCTTCTCCTAAAATCCGTACTTCTGGTTCTAATGTGACACCTGAAGTCGCTTGGACTTGCGCAATGACATAGGCAATCAAGTCCTCGTAGTCCTTGGCCGTGCCGTTGCTGACATTAACCATAAAACCAGCGTGTTTTTCAGACACTTGCACGCCACCGATTTGATGGCCTTGAAGTCCTGCATCTTGAATCAACTGACCTGCAAAATAGCCAACTGGCCGCTTAAAGACTGACCCACAACTCGGAAATTCAAGGGGTTGTTTTAATTCACGTAAATGCGTCAAACGGTTCATTTCAGCTTTAATTAGCTTGTAATCGCCATTATTAAGTGAAAATTTCGCTGATAGTACAATGTAGTGCTGACTTTGTAAAACTGATTTCCGATAGCCAAACTGCATGTCTTCTGCAGAAATCACGAAAATATCGCCTGACTGGTCCATGACTTGAACACTAGATAGGACTGTCGCAATCTCACCGCCATAAGCACCGGCATTCATAAAGACAGCACCACCAACTGACCCCGGAATCCCACAGGCAAATTCAAAGCCAGTCAATGAATTATCCAAAGCGACTTGCGTCGTATCAATTAAACTAGCCCCTGCCTGCGCTTCAATCACATAGCCATTGGCACGAATAGCAGCCATTTTTCCAAGTAGAATGACGATGCCACGAATCCCGCCGTTGCGCACGATAAGATTACTAGCATTACCCAAAACGATGAAGGGAGTTTGTGTGGCATTAGCCAGTTTGACCAGTTTTTGCAACTGATATTTATCGGTCGGAAAAGCAAGAAAATCTGCCACTCCCCCCACTTTCGTAAACGTATAATTTGAGAGAGGTTCATCGAACTTCACTGTCATTTCTGGTAATTTTTCAAGTATTTCATTTTTAGTTAGCATAGTTACTCTTTTCATATCAAAAATTTTTTCGTGCAACAGAATCAAGTCATCACATAAAAAATAGCTTGTACCTAAGGTACAACACTATTATTTTACCATATTTTTAGTCTTTTTCATCAGCATAACTTGCCCGATGATAAAGACAATGATGGCAAGCCAAATGGCTGCAAAACCATATAAGTTTTCTAGTTTAAAGGTTTCACGGAAAAGACACACAGCCACTGCTAATTGTATCGTTGGATTGACATATTGCACAAAACCAACGACGTTAAGAGGGGCTTGTTTCAGCGCTTCTGCAAATAGTAACAAAGGAATAGCTGTTATAATGCCTGATAGCATCAAAAAGAGATTTTGTGACATCGCATAATCACTCGGACTATGCTTGGCAAAAAATAAGAGAAAAACGAGTACAAATGGTGTCACAACGGCTGTTTCCACAAACATGGCGACATCGCTTGATAGCGACACATTTTTCTTAATCAAGCCATAAGTCCCAAATGTCATGGGTAATAAAATTGATACGATAGGTAAATGCCCACTTTGAATGGTTAAAATCATGACACCTAAGAGTGCGAGAATAAGTGATAGCTTGGTAAACTTCTCCAGTTTCTCTTTGAGAAAAACAACAGCCAATAAAACTGAAAACAGTGGATTGATATAATACCCCAAACTCGCGGCTGTCGCTTGCTGATGCCCAACGGCGTAGATATAAACCAACCAATTAATTGAAATCAAAAAACTCGCAAAAATCATGGTAAACAGTTCTGATTGATTGCCTAACAAACTCAAAAGCTCGGTTTTCAATTTTCCCATCTTACCAAATAACAGGAAATATAACAACATAGTAAGCATGGTTGACATCATTCGATAAGAAAAAACTTCGTAGGCATCAACCCCACTCAGTAATTTCCAAAATATGGAGAGAAATCCCCAAGCAATATAAGAGCCAAACGCTAGTAATAAACCTTTTTTCACATATTCCCCCTTTTGACTATCAAATTATTCATTTCTAGTCTTCCTTATTTAATATGACCTCAATCATGTCCGTGTAAAATTAAAAATAGAATTTTCACGAGTTCAAGATTGAACAAGACCGTAAAAATTCTAATTTTATGCGTAAGGCGACTGATTAACGTACAGTTTTCAGTCTTTGATTTAAAGATAAATTTGATAGCATCCCTGTAATACTTAATACACTACTTTAATCCCTTGCGTATCCACAGTCAATTCTAATAACTGACCTGAAAATCCTTGCGCTTCAAGTTTTGATTTTATAATTGCTAATTTATCTATTGGCATCATGAGCACGACTGTCGGCCCTGCACCGGATAAATAAGTCGTATAAGCACCTTCAGTATGGGCAATCTCACGAATCATTGCGACTTCTGGCACAAGCTTACCACGATAGCTTTCATGGAATAAATCTTGTTCCATGAGTTGACCGGCAAGTACCATATCACCTGTTAAAAGTGCTGCAATGGCAACGTTAGCAATTGCACTAGCTGCCACTGCATCATGATAGGTAAATTCGTTAGGTAGTACTTGACGAGAATCACTCGTTTTCAATTCATAATCTGGAATAAAAGCAAGTAGACCCGTCTCTGGCATTGGTGCTGTTACATGATTGGTTTTCCCACCTATGCTGTTGGCAATGACTAAATTACCAAAAATCGCAGGAGCAACATTATCTGGGTGACCTTCAATTTTTGTCGCAATAGCTAACTTGTCAGTAGCTGACAAGTTGAGCTGACCTAACTGATTAGCTAGTTCAATCCCTGCGACAATCACTGAGCTTGATGATCCCAGACCACGTGCCAATGGAATCTCGCTAACCATTCTAATTTTATGAGGTTGTAAATCTGGTGAAACCTGTAAGGCAGCTTCTAATAATAGATTTCGCTCATCAGACGGTACTTCTACCCCCAAATCATGCTGAATATGCCAGTGATTTGTTGCTTCTAATACCTCAATCGTCAAATAAAGATTAACCGCAAGTCCAACTGAGTCAAATCCCGGGCCAAGATTAGCTGATGTTGCTGGTACTGATATTGTCAAAGTCATCTGTCTTACCCTTAAATTACTTTAATCGTGTTGCGGAGTGTGAAACCTTCTAGATTTGAGATTTTCTCAACTAAGCTATCAAATTGGTTCAAGTCCATTTTGTGCGAAATAATGGCAATACTAGCGCGATTATCGCCAACGTTTTCTTGGAAGACTTGCTCAAATGACACATTTTCCGCATGGAAAAGCTCTGCTAAATGAAGCAATTGCCCTGCCTTATCTTCAGTTTCAATCGCAAAATAGTACTTATCAACTAAATCTTCTTTTGTGGCATAAACTGTTTCGCGCGCAAAAGTATTAAAGGCAGGTAATACTGCTCCCTTGTCAACGCCTTTCGCCAGTTCAATTATATCTGCAACAACTGATGTCGCTGTTGGTTTTTGCCCAGCACCGGGTCCATAGAACATAGCTTCATTAATGCCAATAGATTCAACAAAGACAGCGTTCATGACACCATTGACTGATGCCAATTGATGGTCTTTAGGTAGGAATGTTGGCACAACCTCTGCATAAATCCCTGAAGGGCGTTCAACAATTTCACCTACTAATTTAATGACAAATCCTAATTTTTGTGCCAGCTTAACGTCTTCTGGCGTAATATTTCGGATGCCTTCATGGCGTACATCTTCAAACTTGATTGTCATCCCAAATGCAAATTGGCTGAGAATCACCATTTTATAAGCAGCATCGATACCGTCAACATCATTTGTTGGGTCTGATTCAGCATAACCCAGACGACTTGCCTCGGCTAGAGCTTCATCATAAGTCCAACCTTCATCAACCATCTTCGTCATCATAAAATTACTAGTCCCATTGACAACACCGAGTATTTTAGTAATTTTATCTGCCGTATAGGCGTTAGCCAGCGTGCGCAAAATCGGAATACCACCTGCGACCGCCGCTTCGTAATACAAAGCGACGCCGTTGTCTTTAGCAACTTTCAGCAAGTCTGCACCATGGATTGCCAATAAATCTTTATTGGCAGTCACGACGTGTTTTTTCGCTTGTAAAGCTTGCGTGATAAACGTTTTAGCTGGCTCGATGCGGCCCATCAGCTCAATGACGATGTCAATCGTATCGTCGTTTAAGATAGCCGAAATGTCCGTCACAAAATTGTAGGCATGACCTTGCGCGAAAAGAGTTTCTTTTTCAACGTCATCTTTGACCAAAACTTTAGCGATCTGAATCTCAGTACCCGCTGCTGCAGTGATTTTGTCACCATTTTCTTGCAGCAAAAAGGGAATCCCACTGGCTACTGTTCCGAATCCGAGTAAAGCAATATTGATTGTCATATGTCTTAACGCTCCTTCAAAATATAAAATATCATTAGTGCCATTATAGCAGAATTTTCAGAACATTTCTATAATTTTTTTAATTTAGATGAGTTTAATCGACAAAACTTTCAATGACTTGCCATGCCTCGTCTAAGCCAGTTTTATCAAAACTTGAAAAAATGACAAAATCATCCGTACTATCAAACTGCAAAGTTCTCTTAATCATGCTTTCATGCTTATTCCATTTACTACGCGGAATTTTATCAGCCTTGGTCGCAACCAAAATCACTGGAATCTCATAATATTTCAGAAATTCGTACATTTGAATATCATCAGCCGATGGCTCATGACGCATATCCACCAAGCTCACGACCGCACGTAAATTAGCGCGTGTTGTCAAATATTCCTCAATCATGCCACCCCATTTTTCACGTTCCTTTTTAGAAACGCGAGCGTAGCCATAACCCGGCACATCTACAAAATGAAGGGTATCATCAATATTAAAAAAGTTAAGGAGCTGCGTTTTACCGGGACGACCAGACGTCCGAGCAAAATTTTTACGATTCAATAATGTGTTGATAAAACTTGATTTACCAACATTTGAGCGCCCTGCAAGGGCAATTTCTGGCATATCAGTTTCAGGATATTGTTTACTGGATGCCGCTGAAATCGTCAAGCTGACATTATGGATATTAAATTTCATGTGTCTCATTTCTATTACTGTGACCACTAAATGCTCACTTTGAATGACCGTTTAAGCGCCTAAGATTAAAGGTTCTTCCGTTCCTCGAACAGCTTCCTCAGTAATCACGACTTTCGTCACATTTGCCATGCTAGGCACCTCAAACATAACGTCCATCATCACTTCCTCAATAATCGAACGCAAGCCACGCGCACCTGTTTTACGCTCAATCGCCTTTTCGGCAATGGCATCTAAAGCACCAGATTCGAATTCTAAGGCAACATCGTCAAAGCTCAGGAGACGCTGGTATTGTTTCACGAGAGCATTTTTAGGCTCAGTCAGGATATGAATTAAGTCCTCTTTCGTCAAACGCTCAAGCGCCGCAACGATTGGCAACCGACCGATAAACTCAGGAATTAAGCCAAATTTTTGAATATCTTCAGCGACAATTTCTTGCATGTAGGAATCATTTTCCCCTAGTGCTTTGTTATTAGCACCAAAACCGATGATTTTCTCACCTAAACGCTGTTTAACAATTTCTTCGATCCCATCAAAAGCACCACCAACGATAAAGAGGATGTTTTTAGTGTCCAACTGAATCATTTCTTGGTTAGGGTGTTTACGTCCGCCTTGCGGTGGCACACTGGCAACTGTTCCCTCGATGATTTTTAGCAAGGCTTGTTGAACACCCTCCCCTGAAACATCACGAGTAATCGAAACATTTTCAGATTTTTTAGCAATCTTATCAATTTCATCAACGTAGATAATGCCACGTTCTGCACGCTCAACATTATAATCTGAAGCTTGCAAGAGTTTGAGTAGAATATTTTCCACATCTTCACCAACATAACCTGCCTCAGTCAAACTCGTTGCATCAGCAATGGCAAAAGGTACATTTAGTGAACGCGCTAAAGTTTGCGCCAAGAAGGTCTTACCTGAACCCGTTGGGCCAATCATCAAAATATTTGATTTTTGAAGTTCAACATCATCATTTTCCTTACTTTCCGCAAAATTAATCCGTTTGTAGTGGTTATAAACCGCAACAGAAATCGCCCGTTTAGCTGTATCTTGACCAATCACGTAACCATTTAAAATCTCTAATAGCTCCTTTGGCGTCTTACTTTCTAAAATATCAGGCTGACCTTGACCTTTAAATTCTTCACGCAAAATGTCCATTGATAATTCAACACATTCATTACAAATATAGACATCGCTGCCAGCGATAACCTTCTTAACTTCATCCTGTGATTTCCCACAAAATGAACAAAAAATTTCATTATTATTCATTATCATTTTTCTAGATTTCCCCTCTTCCAAACATCAATAACCTGAGTAGCCTAAGCCCTTAAAATAGTGTCTGATAGACAGCATGAATTGAATTCACAAGATTAGTAAAGGCACACAGTAAAAAGAGGATGGCTAAGCCAAACTTCTTCTTACGGAAACACTGTACCGCACACACTAAACAAATCCAAGCTAAAATAGCCGTAAAGACACCAAATATTGTTTTTTCCATTATCTCTTATTCTCATATCGTTTGACTGTGAAGGCGTAGTCATTTTTTTCATTAACAGGATGCATGACACTTGATACTTCCTTAAATTTGTCCATTTCTAACACTTTCGGGAAATAAGTATCTCCGACAAATGTGCCCGCAATAATAGTTCGATAAAGTTGTTCAAAAGAATCCTTGAAAGCTACAAACATCTCCGCACCACCGGTGACATACAAATCTTTTGCCATTTCTGGGTCTTGTTCATGATACCAATCCAAGACAGCTTTCGGACTATGAAAGACAAGCACCGCATTATGGTCAACTTGGTAAGCCTCATCACGCGTCATCACAATTGTCGTCCGACCGGGTAATACACGTTTGTGCATCCCTTCAAATGTCTTACGGCCCATCAAAATAGCTTGTCCCATGGTTGTTTGTTTAAAATGCTGAAGCTCACTCGGCAAAAACCATGGCAAAACACCATTTGAACCAATTATACCTTGTTCATCTTCTGCCCAAATTCCTGCAATCATATCTCACCTCATCTTTTTTAACTATCTCATTCAATTATACCGTAAATTCGATCAAAGTGATAGAATAAAGCTATGAACTACACGGCCGTTTCATAAATTCAATTTAAAATTTATTTTTCTGAATATTTTAAAAGAATATCGAGTTTTTAAAAAGAATAGCATATAAGATTAGCTATTGTTTGAAAATTCAAACAATACATTCAGTAATATTGTCCTTTTTTTGAATATTTTTACGAAAATAATTTGCAAAATATACCAATTAAAAATTTAAATCACTGATTTTTATGTATTTTTCAGAAAAATTAAATTCATGAAACGGCCGTGTATGAACTATATGACCCATACAATAGAACCGTGGATGCCTATTGGTGCCACTAAACCCAAAGATGATATTGCGACAATTGCAGCGCATCAAGGTTGGAAATGTCTTAAGATAGACCGTGCCAATCAAAAAAACGATGCTGATAACCTCACGCTAAACCTGACAGCATCTGATTTAGTTGTTCATCAATTTCCAAGCTATCTGTCATTAGAGTTTGAAGCAAATTTTCAAAAGGCAGTCCAACAAACAGGCGCAAAATTTATCATCTTGATTCATGATTTTGAACCTCTCCGATTATCAGCGCGCAAAGCATCCCAACGTGAGTATGCTCTGTTGGAACATGCTGATGGTTTGGTTGTGCATACTGATGCTATGGCTGATGCCTTATCGGTCCCTATCCCGACTTTTACGCTAGGACTTTTTGATTATTTAACAGAAAAAAAGCTCCCCCATCGCATTACCTCACAACACTTAATTTTCGCAGGAACATTATCAAAAGCAGCATGGCTAAAAAAATGTCGACACCCTATCAAAGTCTTTGGTCAACTCCCTAAAAAATGGTCAAGGGAACCGTTGCCCCCAACCATTGACATTCAACCTATTTTACCACAAGACACTGCACCTGCCATGTTACCTGACGGTATTGGTCTGGTCTGGGATAGTGATGCCACATCTGATACCCAATATCAAGCCTACCAAAAATTGAATAGTCCCCACAAACTTAGTCTATATCTCGCTGCGGAACTACCTGTCATTCTCCCTGATTTTTCACCTTTTGCTAATTTTATCACGACTAATAAGCTTGGCGCTACACTATCAGACTTATCTCAACTCCCCCTTACTTTTGACTATGATCCCATCATGGGAAAAAAAGTCGGATTGGCACTAAGGGATGGCACACAGACAAAAAAACTGCTCCATCATCTGGAACAATTTTACAAGGCACAAGAAATAGAATAGGCGAAACAAGAATATTTCATAACCATTTCTAAAAGGCAATTTACAGCAAACTATTATTATGATTTACCATGTAAAACAAAGAAGAAAATATGTTTATTATTTCAAAACGTAAAGGCAGATTGACTGTGTTCCCATTTTTGCTGTCAGTAATGGGTGTCTACTTTTTATGGAGAAAATTACCGCTAGATATCAATAATTTCGCACCGATTATCTTTGGTGTCATTTTATTCATTGGATTTAGTCTTTAGTCCCTAACCGCATTCCTAGCATCAGTCATTTCCCAAAAAATATATTGATTGTACGCCACCCTTGGTTATCACAAGTCTTTTTGCGCATCAGATGATATATCTGGTATCTTCTTAGTCGACATATTAAAAGAGGCTGGGACAAAAGTCCTCTAAAAAAATAGGCTATGAATCATTTCTGATGTTAATCGGAAACGTCCATAGCCTATTTCTGTGTAACTTTTCGACAAAAAGAATAAAAACCTGTACAATTAAAGTGTCTAATCCCAAAAGTCAGGAGTTGTTCTTTAGGCATAAAAATTATAACATGAAACAGGTCATTTTACCACTTGATTTAGAAATAATAATGCCAGAAGATGATATTTGTTTTGCCATTCACGAACTGAT
>NZ_BAAGGP010000053.1:0-20258 GCF_054658615.1 Pseudolactococcus yaeyamensis | reverse complement strand
TGTCGCACTGACAGGCAAGACTTGCCACGGAAAGACTGAGGTAAACTGCAACAAAATCAGAGAACAGGAAAGCAATTTTTTTCTAAAACTCGTTTTCATGTCTTACTCCTAAAATAATTTTTCATTCTTTCAACGCTTCTTCTTTTTCTAACACAGATTGATAAATCTTGTTAGCTTCGGTATAGTCTTTCTTATAAAGGGCAGTACCGACCTTGTAAATATCGTCTCCTAATACACGATACCCTTCATAAATCTTCTGGTCTTCATCGCTTAACAACTTCTTATAGCTCGTTGTTTTGGCGGAGTTGCCAAGTGATTTGAATTTGTTTCCGACATCTTTCATGTCCGTCGCATATTCTTTGTGTTGCACTGCACCATCAGCTTTCATATCGACCCAAAGTTGATAATTTTTCTTGAAATCTTGTTCCAAATTATAAATTTTGGTATCAATGTCCCCCGCTTTTTTACTAGCACAACCCGTAAAAACCAGTATTGCCATAAAGAATAGCAATACAATTTTCCATTTTGAACCCATAAAAATTTCCTCCCTTCGTTAAAAATATGTAACAAATATCAATATAATTATAAGATATTTTATATCTTTATGCAAACGCTATCAAAAATAAATGTAGTTTTATTATACTTACTAAGAATTACAAAAATACCCTCTCAAACACATCGTTTAAAAAGATATTTTTTTATTTACACTCTAAATCATTACCAGGTTGAACTACCCCTGTTTCTAGCTAAAAACAAGGTAGTAATCCCCTGCTAAATTATCAATACTTCCTAACGGTGATTGGCCAAAACTTTGTTGCACAAGTAAGCCTTGAACCATTTCACCATTATTTACATTGACGGTACGTGTTCCACCAACAGTATAATTTTCAATCGCAACTTGTTCTGTACCTGTATTTGTTACTTGCGGTATACCACCTGTGATTTGAATTGTTGCTGTATTGTTATCGTTTAAAGTTATAATTAACTGACCCGTTTGAACACTAATCGCTTGTCTACCATAACTTGGAATCGATAAGATGTTTTTGAAGTAATAATCATAAGTAGTCGTATTGCCCCGCTGACTATTGATTGTTAAAGAGGTCACTTCGTTTTCTGAAGGCAGTCCATCGTGATACAGGGGACTTCCCGTCGTCCCACGACGATTTACTACTTCTGCACTGACAACTGAAGCGCTAGAAACTGAATCACTTGCACTTAATGTTTCTGCTGATTGAACTACTTCTTTTGACATTTCAGATTCAGGTAACTGGGTTGAGTTAGAAACAACTTCTACTACAGCTTCATCCTCAGGTGAAGAAATAGGAACACGTTCAATTTCTTCATTAGTTGTTTTTATCTCTATCATGTTGTTATTGATACTAGGTTTTGCCAAAGTCCTCACCAGGCGTTTATTCCCCCTTCCTGAAGCTTTTAGATAAGAAGGGCTTATAAGTGAAATACAGCCAATCAAAGCAAGAACGCCACCTAATAGCAAGATTTTCTTATATCTATTATTTGTCATTGTAACTATTTTTTTCATGTGTAACTTTCTATTTATTTCTACGAAAAAAGCAAGTTATTTCACTTGCTTTGAAAAGGATTATTTCGCCAATTTATTTTTAATTTTTGAAAGAATTCCTTTTTTATAAGCACCAAAGATCCCTAGAGCAAGCAATAGCATTCCTCCAAAGTAAGCAAGAATTGTCGTTGCTGTCTCACCAGTATTTGGAAGATTACCTAAAAATTGTTCAATTGGATTTTGAGGTTTCTCAGGATTGCCTGTGTGAGGTAAATCAGGATTTTCCACTTTAGGAGACCATGTCACGGTCGTTTCCTTAGAATCAATTGTCACGACTTTTCCTTTTTCAGGTGTTAATTCAAGTGTTCCTGTATTAGGGACTGTGATTTTCCCATCTTTATCCGTGTATTCTTTTAGCTGCTCTTCAGTTGCTTTACGCAAGTCAACATTATTGATTTCAACAGTATATTTTGTTTCACCGTTGTTGTCGTTAATGTATTTTAGTTCAACAACATTTGGGGTCCATGTCAAAATACCATCTTTAAATGCTAGAGCACCATTAGCGGTAACTTCTTTACGTTCCTTGTCTGTAGTGACATCTTTCATTGAGCCATCAGAGGCGATAGCGCCCCCTGTTCGATACACGTGAACTTCTTTTAAATCCAAATCTTGTCCAGCAAGGATTTTGTCTTTAATCACAACAGATTTGTAAGGCTGTTCAGATGCTTGCGGAACAGAAGCCTCAAGTTTATAGTCATATTCCGTGGTCTTCTCCCCTAAAGTCCCATCTTGAACATAAGTTTTACCATCATCTAATGAAACTGATTTACCAATAGCTGGTTTACCTGGTTCATTTGGTGGCGTGACCAAAGTTTTATTGGATTCAATATTTGATTTATCAAGATCAGCACTTGCTACATTTGGTACATAGGCAATGCCACCAACTTCATACTTACCTAAGTCCTTAAAATTAGCTTTTTCAAGTGAAACATCATCGATAGTCATAACAACTATATGAGTTTCTTTAGCCTTCTTCAAGATTTTTACAAAGTTTGCATCAGCATGGGCAACTAATTGACCATTTTCATCCGTAATTTTGAAACTTTTGGTCACGTCTTTACCATTGTCAAGAATTGTCACTTTACCATGTGTTTGGACCAATTCCATAGGATCCGTGATGGTAAATTTGGTTTGGATAGTATTAACTGGAACTGTGACTGTTAAACGGTACTTATAAACATCGTTTTTATGGGCCAATTGTTCCTTAGTTGACCATGTTTTGCCGTCATCTGCTGATACTTCTTTACGAATTTCAGGCTCAATTTCTTTGACCGTATGCACTTTAGCTGTATCTTCAATGATTTTCGGCTTATCAGGTGTTTTAGGATTAGTTACTGATAACGATCCTTTATTTGTTAAAATCGTATCAGTATCGACTGTTCCTTCTGCTTTTGATGTGATGTGGAATAATAAGCGGCTATCCGTGCTTGAACCAACGAAAAAGTACTTAGTCGGATCTTTAGGAACCCATTTAATTTTTTGACCATTGATAGTTGTTTTCCCTTGGTCTGTAACTTCAGCACCGACAGTACCATCGTTTTTCACTGTGTAAACTGTCATGGCATACTTACTATTTGGGTCAAATTTAATGCCAACAGGTAACTCATCTTCAAAATAATCCATAAGTCCAGTGTTACCTGGTGTCGTATAAATATCCCAGACAACAGTATCTCCTGGCATAATTGCTTGATTTTTGTAAAGTTTATTGCCATTGACTGTGACAGCAGACTTTAACTCAGGTGCTCCTTGAACTGATTGTGTAACAACTGCGGTAGAATCCGCAGATACTGGGATTGCTGTGCTTGCCGCTAAAACTTGTGGCGCAAGTAGCATACTAACAACTGCTAAACTTCCAAATGATTTCTTTAAATTCATGCTTTTTATCTTCCCTTCCTACACTACAATAATGATTGGTTCCTCTGAACCATCATTTAAGCTACCAAATGATTTGACATAAAATTCTTGATATCGAACTCCCCCATTAATAACTTCTTTGAGTAATACCTGAATGGGTTTGATCTGACAATCTTTCTCTTTGAACTTAGAAACGATTGAAACAACCAAATTCTTTTCATCATCTGTTACAGCCTCAGATTCTGGCTTTAGTTCAAAAGCAGAAATTCCTTTTACCTCATAATCTCGTTCTTCATCAGCTACCTCTGAAATAGTACCTAGACCAATCAGATGACCAGCTGGATTTAAAATTTTAAGCATTAGTTCTCCTTGAGTTAATATATTTAATTTACTTACTCATTTTCTCAATAATAAAAGTTGATACAAAAAAAGGCACAAAAAAATCACGATTCCTCGTGATCATTTACTACTAATTTTTGATATTGACTAAATTAGAGAGTTTTCCTGTGGTTTTATCAAAATTAACAATATATAAATTTTTTGCGACTGTTTCTTTAGAACCACCAACACTAACCGAAACAGTCGCAACAACGACTGCTTGGTTATTTTCATTCAGGTAAATCTCTATGTTGTCCAACTTAGAGATATTTTCAACTGATGAAGTTTCTACTGAAGAATTCATACCACCATAAAATGCGTTAATAAAATCTTGCGTTGCAACTGCCCTGAGCCGCTCAATTCTCTTAGTGTAGGTATCGATCGTAGAGTTATAAGTATCAATTATTCCAAAAGCCGTAATCAAAGCCTCTTTAAATGATTCTGTATCATTTTTTGGGGGCTCTGTTTTTTCTGGTTCATTTTGAATATTTGAATTCTTAATTTCTTCTTGTGAAGATTCCGATTGTTTTGGTTTCTCATTTTCAACGGATTCCCCTACTTTTGATTTTTTTGCCGATGTTTTCAACTGTTTTTCGAGTTTTTCAACTTGATTATGCAACTGATGATTTTCATTAATTGTCACAACTCCGTAAACTACTACACCAAAACCTATCAAAAAAGCAAATATCAGGATAATTTTCTCTTTATTAAATGTCATCTTTTTAACCTTTCTGTGCAAAATCAATATAAATGATTTGATCTGCAATTGATTTTGAAAGCACTCGCCAAGTTCGTTGAGCTCCCTTAACGTTTGTCTCTGATATCAGGATAGAGCCATCATCATTGACATACTCAACCACGGCTATGTGCCCGTATGTTGAATCTGAACCTGCAAGACCTGGTGGAAACGAAGCTGCATAGCCCGCTTTAGGTGTCCCACCCGTTTGAACGTGATAGCCTAGGCCTTTCGCTGTATCACCCCATTGCCCACCATTACCTGGATATAAAACAACAACTGGCTTACCTAATTGGGATAGACGATTGTAGGCTCCCCAAGTACACTGAGGTTGTTCATAGGTATTACCTTCATAATTTTTCGTATCTGGCAATACACTAATTTTACTCGCATATTCTTCAGGAATTGCATCAGATGCGATGCCGTAATCACCTGTTACATTACCTGAATTTTTACCACACTCGCTATCTTCATCACCTACTGACGAATTGTCACCAGAGCCTGTGCTCGGTGCACCATTACTAGATGCAATCTTAGCATCAAATTTTGACCTATCAGCTGTAACTGAACTACCATTGAACAAGTCATAGGCTTTTTGTGCGGATGCTAGTTTTGCTGCATCAAACGCTGCACCACGTTCATAAAATGTGAACCAGTCCTTAGTAGCCTGTGCAGTATCTGACTCGTTAAAATAGTCATCTCGCCATCTTGCACTCTTAAATTCACTTGCCCACACAAAATCATTTTGTGCTTTCAAATCAAGCCATTTTGGGTCTCCTTTAGGCGCAAACTTACTATAATGCGTAAATTGATAGACACCCGCACCTATATTTTCTTCTTTGTCAGCAATTGGATCAACACCCGCAGCTATGCCATTAGTTGCTTCATCATTGCCCATGTGCCCTTGGGCACGGTCAACAATTGCAAACCCACCTTCGTGTGCAATATTACCTAAAATTCCTGAAATTGAATGACCATTTAAGCCATAATCTTTCCAATAATCCCAAATTTGTTTGGCATTTTGATAGGCTTTGGTATTAGGTTGAGTCCAGTCGGAAGTGATGGGGTCAACAACATTAATCTCATCAGCATTTGCGACATTATCATCAATCTCACAACCATTGCCACTACCTGAAGCACCTCCTGATGCAGTAATTAAAGTCACAATCAAAAGTAGTGCCATTAACAAGCCGCCAACCGAAGTAAGGCCTCCTACTACACTACCGACAAGCCATTTCTTTGCTTTTTTCTTTGCTAAATCACTAAACATCATCTACCTCGCTCAGTTTTGGCATTTTGAGGTAAATTAGGTTGAGTTTTTAAATGCCGAAGTTCATCTGCCCAATTTTGGGTTTGTTTGGGAAAATTAGTGAAAACTTTAAAATCAGGATTATTCTTGAAAATTGGTAATTCTTGAATTTCTTTAGCTGCAACTTTGCTATATTCATCTGTATTTATTGCAAATACAATTTGAGCAGGATTATCACCAGTCATCGTTTTAAAATCTTGAATTGTTTGTTCAAAATCTGATGCTTTAAAACCATGAAAAGCTTGAAACATCACATTATTGTTGGTTGCGAATTTTTGAGACAATTCATAGTATGAGATAAGTTCAACTGGATTTTCAGTAAAAATAATACTATTCAAAGATTTCGTTTTTACAGTATCTCTACTTGGAACAAGTTCACCATTTTCAGTCGCAAAACGAAAGCCTCGCTTCATATCATGAACAAAATCTACAGTTTTATACTTGTCTTCAGTGATCAGATGGTTATCAGCTAATGTTTTGACTGTTCCAAAATCAAAGTTTTCTTTAGCCACTAAAAAATTATCTGGACTGACAGGATTTGCTTTAGAAACAACTGGTAACAGTCCCTTTCTTATCTTCAACTCGTCATTCCAGTCATTTTTTAATTGTTCATCATGCAATGGTGGCGGATCTAGTAATACTGGAACCTCACTTTTTTTGAATTTCTGAACAAAATCCCGTCCTGCTTTATCATTATCAACGACAAGCGTAATCAAATTTGGATTATTTTTAAATACTTCAGTCGTTTTAGCAACCGTATCAATGAAGAGGTGAACATTTTTAAAATCACCTTTTTCACTGTACCTACCTTCAGTCATTAAATCTGCTAAGTAACGACTTACAGTATCCTTTTTAACGCCATCTAAAGCTACTAACTGAACATCTTTCAAACTATCTTTATGTAGCTCGTAGTAAGACATGAGATCAATAGGTGCTTCTGCAATTACCAAACGTTTAGGTTTACCAACACTGACAGACATCCCAGCTAGTCCATCACTATTCCAACCAATTTGTTTACGCTTTATAGGTTCTTTATCAAGATGATAGATAGCATGGTTGTCATCAATACCAACCATGCTAGTACCTATGATTTTGCCACTTGGATCAAGTGATTTGAAAACAATGACTGGATCTTTGTACCAATCTCCTTGAATACTTGGCACGTCTTTAACATTAGTACTGCGCATAGATTGAACGAGTACGCCTTGCGAAATGAAAAAGTCAATCGTATCATCTGACAAACCTCTTTCATTTTTGAGGTACTGTCTACCTTTTGAAAAACTCTTATCTTCATATTGGCCAAGTTTATAAACAAAAGGCTCTTGGGGCTTTTCAACGTATTCAAATTTTTGAAATTCACCATTTTTGATAAAATAGGCCGCATCATATTCAGGGATATCTTTAATTTCTTTAACAAGTTCAATGACATCACCCTGAATATCTTTTGAAAACCAATCAAATTTATTTTTTTCAGTATTAATCACAAAGCTATCATGCCAGTCCAATAATAATATTTTCCAGATGTTCCTTGTTTTTCAAATTCCACTCCCAATGAACGAGCAACATCAAGGATTGAAGTTTTTTTAATTTCTTTAAAGTTTAGAGGCGGTCTTTTTTTCGCTTGTTGTGATGCTGTTTCATCTGCTTTAATTTCAGTAGCTGGTTTTTTAACACCATTTTCTAAACCTTCTTGTTTCTCTGAAGAACCTTGTTGGGGCTTTTCTAAAAAGTCTCTGAGGTTAAACTGCTTGTTGTTCCCTTTTGGTTTATCAACCTCTTTAACTCCCAAGATTTCTCTTGCTTTTTCTACAACTCCTACATCCCATCCGAAACCAGAAAATAGCCATGTTTCCCCATTATTGTAAGTTTCTACTACTGCGACCTCATCAGCACCGTGAAAAGCTCTCTCTTCTAGCCTTTGAGCAAGCCAAAAAGATTTGCCATCTCCTAATGTGCTAACATAGTAATCTTCAGACAGCTTTAACTGTCTTTTGACTTCTTCAAGTGCCAGTTGAGCTTTAAATTTTGGTGGTTCAGCTGATTTTTTAATCGCTTGTTCTTGAATTATTGCTTGAGTACTTTCGAGAATTATTTTTAGTTCTTGGCCATTATCATGAACTAAATCATCGTTCACTGATAAAGTTTCTATTGCCCCGTTACGCTCACGGAAAACACCGAGAATTGTCTTATCTTCAACTTTTTCACTTATCTGCGATTTCAAATTTCTGTTAGGTTTAAGTTTTATAACTGAGGCTGGCATACCAATACCATCCACATCACGAAAAGCAAGTAATAAATCGTCATCTTCAGTTTTAATCGCTTTATCTAATTGAAGTCTTTTTAATTTTTCAACCTCACTTAAATCATCTAAAATAAAAGATTTTGAATCCACTACTTCAGGTATGAGCGGTAATACTGTCAACTTATCCTTGAAAGCAGAACTAACTAATATATTATCAAATTCCCCTTTACCTGTCGCAAAATCATAGAGTGTTTGACTAGCTGTTCTAAGTTCATCTTGAACATATGGCATAATGCCAGTCAAGTGCATAAAGTTTTCATCTTCAAATCTGACTGCCATATTTGAATAGCCTATACCATCTTTATAGATATAATTGATTGTAGTTTTTGATAAATTTTCAATGTAAAACTGAGCTGTTTTTTGTAAGCTTGGTGCAATAAGGTTCAGTTTTCTCAACTCATTTTCTTTAATTGGAAAATATCCATCTTTTCTGACTTTAATTCTGCTATCTTTTATGGTAAAATGAAGTAAATCATCAGTAAGAAAATCAGGTTGAGCTTGCTCTTCAGGTTGGGGTGCTACCTTAGCGTTACTATCGCTTAAAGAACTCGGATTGCGGTTAAAAGTTCCGCCAGCTGGTGAACTAGGCTCCTGACTTTGGTCAGGGGCTTTTTTATCGTTTAATTCTGCATAAATTGGTAACATAATACTTGAAATTCCTTTCGATTTTTGAGTGACGTGGTTGCGAGTTGGTCGTCACATATAAAAATATAAGCAACTTTCCGCTAGCAGTTCACCCGAGTCGTCTGCTTCAATAAAGGGATGGTAGGCTCAAGAATAAGCTTGGGCATTTTATTTTCTCTTTATTTTGATATAGTTGTCATTTGATTTTCTCTCCATTTCTTGGTATTATAAACTTAATTAGAGGGTGACTTTTGATAGGTTTAACCTTGTAAATAAAAAAATGAACCTATCAGGTGGACTTCGGTCCACTTTTTTTGTTATAATAGCTTTAATCGGTGAGGAGCACCGTTGCAAGATGCTCATTGAGCTGAAATAATTAGGCTTGCGACTGGCATTGATCAGCCAGTTAATCATCCATCAGCGGACTTCGGTTCGCTTTTTTTATACCTACCAATTTGGTCTTAACCCCTTTAATTTCACGCATTTTAAAGTTGTTCCTAGCCCATTATCAACATACTCTGCACCAAAATCTACACTGCCAAAGATATATTTAGCGCTCTCAACAGGTATTTTTTTTTCGTACACTTTTCCTAAGAAAGTAATTTTGTTTACAGAATCCATATCAAGAATAAGCGTTTCCCCTGCAGTAATGACTCGTAAATTAGCAAGCTCTTTCGGAATATCCGTATCAGGAAAAGACTCACTAACTGGACTAACTTCCGAAATAGATTCCAATAAAAATACAATCTCTTTGGATTTTTCTGTGTAATAACCATAAGGTTTGTCTGGTCTTGAAGCATCTGGTTTATGATAAGTCCGTCCTTTGGGATAGATATAACCTTTTATGAGATTGTAAATGACACCATTCTGATCAACAATATCTACATATCCCTCACTTGCATCAATCGTCCCCTTGATAGTCCTACTGCCATTTACTTCAACTTTAAAACTGAGTGGCACTGTTGTGTCACTAATCATGTCATTCATTTCCATAAAATTTGTCTCCTATTTCTTTTTGATACTATTAATTTTGCCAACAATCGGATTAAGTATAAAAAAAGGAACAAAAAAATCACGATTGCTCGTGACCTTCTCTTATGCTGCATATCGAGTTTTTAGTTTCGGTAAAATATCTTGTCCCGATTTCGTTCCTAAACGCTCTTTTTGCAATTCTTTACTCCAAATTTGAAGGTGGTCAAAACTCTTACCGCCATCTACTACAACATCTGAAAGTTTCATTCCTCTATGCAAACTTTTAACTGGAATATCCGATAAAGTCATATCCATATCGAATTCTTCTTGTAGGAACATAAAGCGATAAGGCATTTCTAAATCACCATGCACAAAAATGGGATCAGGCGTGATTTTATTTCCTTTTTGGTCTGTCGCCTTAACCCCTCTGACAATTACCATTTCCCCAGATTGTAGCTTGAGTAATTGATTTTTGGTCAAAAGAGGTTGAGCTTGCGTGCTAATATTTGGTTTACCTTCCTCATCTTGCACACCTGCTGATCGTTTTGTAATTGTTTTGGTTCCTAATTTATCTTCAAAGCTTTGTGCCGTTTCTTTACTTGTTGATTTAATGAAAGCTTGAATAGAACAATTTTCCACGATTGTTTCCGCAATATTTTCACCGTATTTTTCATTCAACTGTTTCAGATTTTGAATAATCATCGTAATCAAGATATTTTGGCCAAGACCAATGGACAATTTCTTATCCATATCTGGGTTGGCAGATTGGCAAACTCATCAAGGATAAACTGAATTCTATCCACTGTTTTACGGCCAGCGCTTAACGCTAGTTCATAATTGACATTGAATACCTGATCAATAAACAGGGAGACAATGGAATTGTAAACAACCTTATTGGGTGGTGTAACCAAGAAAATCGCTTTTAGTTTTTCCGAGTAACTAAAATCAATGTCTTTCTTCTCAAGTAGTGACCCTTTCGGACTCTTAGCAATACTTGTTTGAATCCCCTTGATAATTTTCTTACCACTGTACTCATCAAGAATATAAGAATTTTTACCAAGACCTTTTTTCTCATAGAGTTTTTTATTATCAAGTTCCCACGTTTCACCATTGATATCAATGATAATCTTGAATTTCTCTGGTAAAACAGGTGAAACTACAAAATTGATATAACCATTAATATCAATAATAGACTTAGTTTCTTTGATAAGTGTCTTGCCGTTTTCGTCCACAAATTTAACGACAGCTGTTTGATGCGCAAATTTATTAGCCGCATCTTCCATCGTTGAACTTCTAAAACGGACATTTAAAATTCTAGGGTGCCCGATTGTTTCCAATTTGATAGAATTCTTGCTGGTTAATTTGGCAATGTTATCTTGCAGATATAAGGTTAAGCCCGAGAAGAAACCAGTATAAATATTTCCCTTTGTTTCTTCGCTCGCAAAGTCGGTCCCTTGGAAAATGGCAATCGCCATATTTCTGAATTTAGAAGCTTTTTTCTCATTAACTTTTTTCAACTCTTCAAAATACAAAGTCAATTTAGATTTTTTCATCAACTGTTGTTGCGGCTGAGGATCCGTGACAATCTCACCATTGCCATCAACTAATACCTCTTGACTACCTAAATCTGTGATAAACTGCAAGATATTGCGTATCGTGATTGTAGCCCACGCATCATCTTCCTCATACTCTGTTTCTTTTGCTCGGTCAATCAAAGCAATCGCTGTGGCTTGGAAAAGTCCAATATTTGAATTCTGCCAGAATTTATCCTTAGCATCTTTCTCCGCAAAAATGGCATTGGCAACTGATAAAACTTGAGCCTGAACATCTTCATAATAGCCTTTTTTAGCGTATTCTACTGCTAATGCCAAAGGGTTGTAGCTCATAGACCAATCCATATTTTGAAAAGATAGAACTTCTACATCATAGCCACGTTTGCGCAATGTCTTATAAGAACTTTGATACAGTTCACCTTTGGGATCCCCGATAATCATGGCACTCTGTTTTTCAGCTCGACTGATAATGTCAAGCATAGTGTTCACGATAGTTTCACCTTTACCAGAACGTGTCATACCAATGATGATAGCATTGACCGTATCATCATCAATCAAATATTCACCAGCTAATTTTTTATAAAGACCAAGCACTTTTTCCGCTTGAGATAAACGTTTGACAAGTGATATCTTTGTCATTTTCTTTTTAAGCGAGAGCGCATAGAGATTGTGTCCCATCAAATGGCCCACTGGAAATCCACCATAACCTGAGAAACTTTTAGTTTTATCAGGAACAGATTTATACTCTTTTTTTAAGTCTTCTGTCGAGACAAATTGATCATCTCCTTCTTCATTATTGTTAAAGTCACGATATTTCTTGAAATTAAAATAAGAACTTTTAATCACAAGTACCACCAAAAAAATGAAGATTGGTAGAGAGATAATTGGCGCAGCCACAAACATTCTATAATTAAACAGGTTTCCATAAAGAAATACGGTCATATCAAATCCGATAAATTCACCCTTTTGAAAGTGGCTATTAAAGAAAGTGATGATCGTCACGAGGCTAACTCGTATAATGTTTGTCAGATAATTAGTCAATAGGCTCATTAGAATGAGACCAACGCCATTCATCATTGCAACGCTTTTCCATGTCTTAAATTTCAGCCATGGCTCTTTTTCCTTGTTAAGGCGTTGTCGTTTTTTTCTTTGAAAAAAGGGCATTTTAAGCCCTGAAAACAATATCACACAAACCGCAAGAAATTTCGGTAGAAGACTGACAATGTATTTGCAACAACTGAGAAATAGCGCAAAAATTTTAGACAGAATACTAACAAGTCGCTTACGACAGTTGAGGAATATTTTTTTCATACCTCACCTCTCAACTTAAAAAGGTAAATCATCGGCAAAATCATAATTAAACCCTTGACCTAAATCTTCTGGACTTGAATCATTGCCAACTTCTTTTTTAGATAAAAATGTTATCCCACCATATAAATCTGGGCTAAATATCTGAAATACTGGGTTTGCCCCTCTTTTTCATAACGCCGCTCCAAAATCTCGCCAACTATTAAGAGAGGCTGACCTTTTGAAATTTTGTCTTCAAAAAACTCTGCTTGTTTCCCCATCAATTCAACAAGAAAGAATGTACTTGTTGGTTTACCATTCTCATCTCTATGATTATTGCGTGCCGCAAAATCAAAAGTCAAACGCTTTGTGCCATTTTGATTTTCTTTCAACTCATTTTTACGACTTACCCAGCCATTTGCGATAAATTTTTGCATCTTAAGTTCCATTTCTACTCGCTGCGCTCGGCGAATCAAATAGTGATGAAAACGAGTGCGCACTCTCGTTCTATACGATATAATTGAATCAGATTGTGATGAGTTCGATGTGTTTTGCCCCTCAACTGTCTCGCTTGTACTTGTTTTTTCTGACACTTGTACCTCACTTGACTTAGCTTTTAAATCCTCTAATTGCTTTGAAAGACGTTCAATTTCTTCTTTTTGAGCTTTTTCAGATTCTGAAATACTTTGTTGATTGATGGAACCTTTCAAATCTTCATTAGCTTGGGACATTTTCAAAATAGATGTGTTCAAAATTTCATTTTGTTTATTGGATTGCTGATTTGAAATATATAAACTTCCACCAATGCCTCCAACTACCAGTAATAATGAAGCTGCGACAAGTAAACTAGTTAAAATTTTGCTTTTTTTATTGACCTGATTTGATTCCAGTGGTATCAAATCATGGTGTTCAGGGATATTGTTAGTATCTCGTTTGGCCAATTCTGCCTGAACTAACTTCTGTATATGTTTATCATAATCAATCGGAGCTACTTCATTACGGGGATCTTGAGATTCCATTTGAGTTATTTTTCCTTGAAGGATTTCAAGTTGTTCCTTTAGTAAGGCATTTTCTTGCGACTTTTCACGTTCAATTTCATCTAATCGCCTTACAGCTAAATTATCTACTGCATTTTTCTTTTCCCTTTCAAATTCTACTTGCATTGATTGGAAAATTTGAGTTCCAATTGAAAGTGCTGTAACCTCACATTCAGAAAATAAATCTTTTCGTTGTTTCTCAACTTCGGAAGACATCTTCTGCTGCAACTCTGATAAACTAGCTTGTATTTCTAATTGATGCTCCCGAATTTTATCATCTAATTCGGATACAAAACTTGCTTGTAAATCAGCTCTGGTTTGTTTTTCAATATTTGTTTTGTCAATTTGAAATTGCAGCCTTAACTTTTCAATTTCGGCATCTAATTCAACCTCCAACTTTTTAACATTCTTGCTAACAAGTTTTTGAACCTCAGTTTCCTGCTTTTTCTTAAGCATTGTTTTGATTGAATTTGAATTATCCAAAGTCTCTGATTTTTTAGCTAACTCAGCTGCGTTTTTTAACTCTAATTTAAAGGTCTCAGCATTAATCTGTTTTTGAATAACTGCTGCATTTTCTCGTTCAAGATCATCAATTTCAGCATTATATTTCGCCTTCAATGCAATGACTTCTGAAATATCTTCTGGATAAATCTCAAATCTTGGAAATTTAACATAATAACGTTCTTGATTAAATTCTGATGTACCAAATTCTACAGCCCTATCATCAAAACTTGGCAAATGCGAATTATTCGGGACACTATTAAAGTCCTCATGTGTATCATTTCCAGAGGGTGTGGGCTGTCTGATAGGATTCTCTGACACGTTCGTCACGCTAGAACTAGTAGCTTCCTCAAAAGCTAATTTATTAAGAGCCTCAAGGCTATCAACCTCATCTGGTTCATCAATCTGTTCCTTGTTTAATAGCTGCTCATCACTAAATGGCCCCACTGGTTCAGAACCACCTTCTGATTCCGTGATTTCTTCTTTACGAGAATCAGAAATTGCTTGTAATTTCAGTTGCTCAAACATTGGCACAACTGAGTAATAATCACCATTTTCCGCCTCATCTTCCGTTGGTAAAGTTGGAATTTCATCTTTAGAAAAATACTTGAGATACTCAGGAAATAGCTCGTTATTAAAGTAATCTATCTTATCTTGATAGTCATACTCGTCAAAATTTCTTGAATTAAACATTTCATCTACAAATGCTTTCATCAAGTTCTCGTAAGTATCCCCTGTAAAAAGCTCCTCAACAAAAACATTATCATCTGTGCTAAATTTTCGGCCCTCTTTTTGAACTACAAATATTGTTACTGAGGTATCAGGTTGTAGCTCCTCACGAATAAAGTTTTCCGCATCATCAAAATCAAAATGTTGCGTAATGTTTTCTCCTCGATTTTCTTCATCAGGATAATCAATTTGAACAAAATAGTTATCATCCGTCTCAAAGACATTCGTATTCTTTTTCTTAAAAAGCATTAGCTACCTTCTCTTTCATATTTTTATACCTTATTTTCTCAGTAATAAAAGTTGATACAAAAAAAGGCACAAAAAAATCACGATTGCTCGTGACATTTCTGATGATTAATCATCCCCCAACAAAACTCATTACCCATGGTACGGCTGCTGCAGCTGAGGCTACAATGATAATTGCAAGAACTACCCAACCTAATCTACCTTTTGCTTTTCGTTGCAAATCTTGACCACCTAAAGCGATAACGATACCCGCCACAACAATTACTAAGATAAAAAGACCTACTGATACTAATTTCAGTTTTCCAGTTGTATCTTTAGCAATCTTGTCTACCTTGTTAAATGGATCTTCTCCATCCGCCAAGGCAACACTCGGAAAAAGGACAAGTGCATTAACCAGGTTAAACGTTAAAAATACCTTGATTTTGTTGAAACGTTCTTTCATTTTCATGAAAAACTCCTCCTAATAAAAAATTTGTATTACAGTTTCATTTTCCCAAGAATTTAAAAGGGTAGAAAAAAAGGCACAAAAAAAACACGATTTCTCGTGAAATTTCCTAAATAATTGTAAATTCAAGTGTTCTCTTATCAACAACCTCACCTTTATCAGGATCTGGCTTTTGACCAATTGTCTTGATGATGATTGTATGTTGGTCATCATCAGTTATCTTCAGACTTAATTCAGAAACTGGTGCTAAAATCCTCTTATTGATAAGTCTTGCAAGAGGCCTTGCACCATTATTCATATCTGTTCCAACATCAGCCAGAAAATCAATTAACTGTTCATCCCATTCAAGATTCAAATTCTTCTTGGCAATTCGTTTATTGATATTATCCAAATTTTTAACCGCAATCTCCTTAATGACATCACGATTCAACATTTTAAAAATCGCCTTATACTCAATACGATTAATGAATTCTGGCCGAAATACATTTTGCAGTTCAATGTCCATCGACTCAATGAATTGCAAGAAATCACGTTCATTTAATTGATCAATATCTCCTTTTAAATCTTGCTGAATCTTGATTTTTTCAGCACCGATATTGGTGGTCATGATGACAATTGTATTCTTGAAGTTCACTAGCCGACCTTGGCCGTCAGTCAATCGTCCATCATCTAAAATCTGTAAGAGTAAATCATGAACTTCTCGATCAGACTTCTCTAACTCATCAAGTAGGATAATTGAGTAAGGCTTTCTTTTAACTGCTTCAGTCAAGTTACCTTTGATTTTACTGTTTCCTATCAGTTTTAAAGAGCTACCAGGTTGAGAATACTCGCTCATATCAAACCTAATTAAGGCACTCTCATCATCAAATAAAACTTCCGCTAAGGCTTTACCTGTCTCGGTTTTACCAACACCAGTTGTTCCTAAAAGCATGGCAGTCATTATTGGTTTATTTTCATCTTGCAAACCAGCCTTTGAAATTGTAATCGCATCAGAAATTGAAGCGATGGCAAAATCTTGTCCTTTAACTCGTTGTTTAAGGATTGGCTTAATATCTTTGAGTCGCTCCGAATCATCTTTTAAAATCGTTGTGACAGGAATCCCTGTCCGAACCTGCAATACTTCAGCAACTTCAATATCAGTTATACTCGTTTGATGTTTGATAACCGCATAGCTCATTGCTTCATCGATTAAATCAAACGCTTTATCTGGTAAAAATCTATCAGGAATGTATCGAACTGATAAATTTACAGCCTCTTCAACTGCAATATCTGTAACTTTCACGCCATAAAAGCGCTCAAAATTACTCCTAGCACCACCAAGAATTGATTTAGCTTGTTTAGGTGTAGGTTCAGAGACGACAATTGTCTGAAAGCGACGTTCCAGAGCTTTATCTTGCTCAATAGATTCATGGTATTCATCAAGAGTCGTTGCACCAATTAATTTTATTTCTCCACGTGCAAGTACTGGCTTGATCACATTACTAGCATCAAGAAATCTACCATCTCCACCTACACCAACTAGCGTATGAATTTCATCAATAAAGATGATATTCTCATTAGCTGTTTCAACTAATTCCTCAATAATCCTTTTAAATTTCGAAATAAAATTACCGTCTTCATTCTCATTCATCAGGTTTGATAATTCTAAGTTACGGATTGTCATGCCACGTAAATTGTCAGTGACATTTCCTAGAATCGTTTGCCTTACAAAACCTTCAATAATCGCTGTTTTACCTGTACCTGCCTCACCAATTAACAAGGGGGCATTTTTCGATTTACGAATCAAAGAAACCTCAATTTTTTCGATTTCTTTCTCACGTTCAAATACCTTATAATTATCAGGGTTTTTAGCGATTTTTTCTGTCAGATTTTCTGTGTATTTATCGAGAAACGGTGTTGAGGTATCATCAACAATTTGAAATTCTGCATCAAAACCAGTAAAAAAATCTAATCCATCCATATCAACGTATCTGTCCTTTCGGTCTGTTATCTACGATACCACTTACAAGTTCCGCTATTTCAGTATTCCTTGCATTAACCATCACCGTTTCAGCGGAAGGAACATTAGGATTGATTGCCTCAATGTCTACTCGATTCGTTTTTGTATCACGTGCAAGCATACCAATTGGGCGATTTTTCCTAAATGATGAATTTTCGATTGCAAAATATTCAGCCTTTTCATCTGGGAATGGTTTTATTACAACATCCAATTGTTTTACTCCTAGTAATTCTTCAAGTGTCTCAGGCGATTTGTCTCCAACCATAAATTGATGATTTGAACCATCTTCAAAAATGACAGTATGCTCTTTATTTATGCTTTGTGTTAGGAATTCATGATTTATCTTAGCTTGTTTGACAGTTTCAGTGTTATCATCTACTCGATACTGTTCAACTAATTGCTGATAGTTAAGTTTAGTCCATTCAATTTTATTTTGTTCATCCACAACATTGGACAAACCATCATCTCTAATCTCTAACGGATACATCCGATGTTGGACGGTAAAATCAAACCTATGTTTGGGATTGAGTTTTTCGATAAATTCCTCTGCTATTTTTTCATTGTCAAACGAAGCAATTCTTTTGTAATAGGAATGTTTGTAATCTGATTCATCTGGCTTATCTGACATTGTTTTCATGACGACCTGATAATTTGAATAATAACTATGTTTTTCAGCCATTTCTCTTCTTTTGTCATAATACCCTCTGGTCCTCCCACTATGATAACCAGTAGAAAATACTTCTTCATATTTGGGTAAATTAGATAATGGACTGAGTGTTCCAGAATAACTAGCTTTAATTTGGTAATGTAGATAACGCTTTAAGATTTCTTTATCTGCATTAATTTCAACCATAAAAGGCATTAAATTTTCATTACGAGTAGCATCGTTTCCAACTTGCTGAATATTTTGGCTATAGTGTTGCCAATAATCTCCGTTATAAAACTTAAAATCTAGCAACTCTTTTCTAGGTTGATATATCAATCCTATGGCTTCTATCCCGTAACCATTCTGATATTCTTCCATTGAATCAATATGATTCGCTCGAGCTGGCAACCATCTATTCCAAAAATAATCATTGATTTTTTCTGCTGCACGATTTAAATTGTCTTCAGAACAAATTTTGTCCAAATTTGCGATTGTATCAAATTTATAAGCCCTGCGAATGGTATCTAAATATTTTTCATCATCTGCTTTTGGCATTTCAGAATGTTCATCTAAATAATTTTGGAGAATTGTCATATCTTCATCGCTCGGAGATGATATTTTATCTCGTTTAAATTCTGATTTAAATTGATTAAAGTACTCTATTGCTTTTGACATTTACCTTACCTGTCCTTTCGGTCTGTTATCGCTTATGACACTTACAAGTTCCGCTATTTTGGTATTCCTTGCGTTAATCATCACCGTTTCAGCGGAAGGAACATTAGGATTGATTGCCTCAATGTCTACTTGATTGGTTTTCAGATTATGTGCAATCATGCCCACTGGTTCCTTTTCGAAATTCTCAGTATTTTCAATAGTAAAAGGAATTGAAGAATTATCTGATGGCAGAATTTTGATTCCCATAGGTTTATTTAAAGCCTCTTCAATCGTTTTTGGTGCTTCATCACCCACATAAAAAATATATTTAACACCGTCTGAGAAAACTATGCAATAATCTTTATCTGTACTTTGACTCAAAAATTCCTGATTAGCTAATGTTTCTTTTTTTAAGGCACTAGGATTATCCTTCATCAAGGGTTCAGGTCTATTGTTATGGAACGTGTAGCCTTCTTCTACTAACTTATCTTTTATTGTACTGAAGAGTTCAGTTTTATCTTCTCGGTACAATTGACTCTTTGCTCCATCCTTTTCAAACCAAAGACCATTAGCTAACTGTGCTAATTTTGAATTAGTCAAATTATCGTCTAATAGGTCACTAAATTCATGATGTCTCTGTGCTATCGCTTTTATTTTAGCTGTATATTGATGGGCATTATCAGTAACTTCATTAACCCTATAATCATCAAACATCTCACTTTCAGCAATCGTTTCAAAATTCAAAGTCAAATTACCATCCATGAACACCTCTACCTTATCCGATGCCAAACCAGCTGCTTCAAGTTTTTGAGCGATATAATTATCTTGGTCATCCAATACATCAAATACTTCAGAAGGAGAATCAGAGTCTCTTTTTTCCAAGTTTAAATCAAACTCTTCAAATACATCATATAAAGCCTTTACTGCTATATTAAGCTCTATGCTATCTAACACCTTACTATTCCCAGCAAAATCAATTTGATAAGCACTAAAAAAGATGAGCTTTCCATTTTCGTTATAAGTAACATAGTCAGCAGTATCAAGTGAAAATTCTTCCGTAATATGAGGTAATTCAGCCTTATCTAAATTGAGCACCTCATCAAAGCTACCAATTTCAAAATCATAGTGGTCAACCAAAGTCCCCGATTTAAGGCTCATTTCTTCTTCAAAATCTTTGAGTTGTGTGATGTGATACTTCTCAACATCGCCATCATCTAATTGATATGATGAGGTTGTTTGGTTGCGAACAATACCAAATTGCTCTGTCACTTCTATATAACTCTCCTCGTATAATATATTCTAGTAGTGATTAACCACTACGATTTTTACCTAATTGATATTAATTTTCACTTGACTACTGAGCCGTTTCTCAGAGATAATAGTTCTGGAATGGACTCACGGATTTTG
>NZ_BAAGGP010000052.1:0-20671 GCF_054658615.1 Pseudolactococcus yaeyamensis | reverse complement strand
CAGGTGTTAGTCAAACTGCTATAATGGAGAGGGTAGGGCATAGAGACCCTAAGATTACAACTTCAATCTATACGCACGTTACCAAAAAAATGTCTGATGTCGCAGTTAAGGAATTGAACAAGATTGCGCTATAAAAAAGTAATCTTAACAAGAGTTTCCTAGGATGTTATTTAATAAAAAGTGATTTGGAAATTCTGGGCAATTCTGGGCAAAAATGAATGAAAAATAGGGAATATGAGGGAAATAAAGATAAATGTTCAAAAAATATATTTACAAAAAACGTGACAACGGTGGGATTTACAGAGGTTTTGGAAGAGGTGGCAAAATATGAGTCGTTTCTCTTTTCAGATTTTTTCAATCACGTTTGGTGGAAATCTTACACTGCGGGGCAGACAACCAGTACAATTAAACCGCCTACAAAAGTTACAGTAGAAAATACAGCTTTAGTATTTAGAAAGCATATTTTACCTATGCTTGGTAACTACTCGATTAACTTTCTTAATCAGAATAAGCAGGTTATTTTGAATTTGATGACTGTTAAAGCTGATGAATATGCCAACTTCAAAGTTATCAGAAGCTATGTCAACTCTATCTTTGACTGGGCAGAAGAATTAGAATACATTGAATCTAATAAAATTTCTAAGACTTTAAAGCGCATTAAACCAACAAAGAAAATTAGGTTACGTGAAGCCAAACGTGATGAAGATTTGTACCTCTCTCAGAATGAACTTCGAGATTGGTTAAAGGCGATTTCTGATGATTTAGAAAGTGGAGATTTAGAGTTAAAAGACTATGTCTTATTCTTTACAACATTTTTTCTTTCTGACCGAAAATCGGAAACCTATGGTCTGGAATGGCAACACATTGATTTCAAAAAAGCTGAAATTCATTTAATTCAAGCATTAGATAGGCATGGGAATGTCAAATCAACAAAAGGAAACAAAAAGACAATTTTTTCAATCCCTAAAGAATTGGTTATTATGCTTCAAGATTGGAAAGTCCAACAAAAACATGAGCTTGCAAAATTTAATATCATTCAAACCAATAAACAATTTGTATTTACGTATATTGATACTAAAGGGAACGTAAACAAACCACTACATGCTGACTATCTCAATTATCGAATGAATGCTATTAAAAAGCGACATACTGACCTTGTACACGCTACACCGCACAAATTGCGACATACTGGAGCAACTCTAGCCAAACAAGCAGGTACTTCTTTAGAAGCTATCTCAGAAGCCTTGACGCATAGTGGAATAGACATAACTCAAACCTATATCAATACTTCAAATGTTGTTCCTATGGCTGTCGGCGAGATTGCTTATCGCCATCTCTAAAAACCAATGGTGTGAATATGGTGTGAATTTTGGTGTGAACTTTGCTAAAAACGAACAAAAAAACACCCTATGGTGTGAACCATAAAGTGCTTTGAAACGTTGATATGATTGAGATATTAACGTTTTGAGAATTGTGAAGCTTTACGAGCTTTTTTAAGACCAGCTTTTTTACGTTCAACCATACGAGCATCACGTGTCAACAAGCCAGCGCATTTCAATGACGCACGGAAATCAGGGTCTACGTTCAAAAGCGCACGTGAGATACCGTGACGAATTGCGCCAGCTTGACCAGCGTAACCACCACCATTAACGTTGACAAGAACGTCGTAAGCACCAACTGTTTCAGTTGCGCCAAATGGTTGGTTGATGACCAAACGCAAGTCTGCGTGTGGGATATATTCTTCAACATCTTTGTTGTTGACTGTGATTTTACCAGTGCCGGGTACCAAACGTACACGAGCTACTGAATTTTTACGGCGTCCAGTGCCGAGGTATTGTACTTGTGCCAATGTCTAGTCCTCCTTAGATTAATCCTGTAATGTCAAGCACTTCTGGGTTTTGAGCTTGGTGTGTGTGCTCAGCGCCAACAAATACTTTAAGTTTCATGCCTTGTGCACGACCAAGCGTGTTATGTGGCAACATCCCTTTTACAGAAGTTTCGATAAGACGAACTGCATTTTTCTCACGCAATTCACCAGCAGTGATTGATTTCAATCCGCCTGGGTACATTGAGTGTTTGTAGTAAATCTTGTCAGATGCTTTTTTACCCGTCAATTTCACTTTTTCAGCATTGACAACGATGACGAAATCGCCAGTGTCAGTGTGTTGTGTGTATTGTGGTTTGTTTTTACTGCGAAGGATGCTCGCAACAACTGCTGACAAACGTCCCAAAGGAATATCTGTCGCATCAACAACGTGCCATTTACGTTCAACTTCGCCTGGTTTAGCGAAATATGTAGTTTTGTTCATGATTTCTCCAATTTTTTATCTGTAGTTTACATAGGTGTAGCTGAATCGTTCCTTATTCATCTACGGTATTTTCAAGTTTCCGGGACCTAAAAATGGGGTAAACAATACCGTTTTATATAATATCACATTTTTACACGTTTTGTCAAGTTTTTTTTGCTATAATAGTACTTATGAACATTGTTTTGAAAATGTCTGCAGCTGATATTGCCCGCCTTGTTGAAATTTTTCAAGCTTGGGCTCAGCCCTCATCCAATACATATACCCAGTTTTTAGCTAAACCAAAAGGCTGTGTGATTACCGTCTATACTTCGGGCAAGGTCATGTTTCAAGGTGAGCAAGCCGAGACCTATGCCGCAAAATTTGGCTACCAAGAAACAAGCTCCGTGCCAGTCCAACAAACCAACATCATCGGTACTGACGAAGTTGGCAATGGCTCCTACTTTGGTGGCTTAGCAGTCGTCGCAACTTATCTAAGTGAGGCTGATATACCGCTCATCAAGAAATTAGGCGTTGACGATTCTAAAAAATTGACGGATGTCAAAATTCGGCAGATTGCGCCTATTCTAAAAGAAAAAATTCAGCATCGGGCACTGTTGCTCTCTCCGGAAAAATATAACGAAGTCATCAGCTCTGGTTACAACGCTGTTTCTGTCAAAGTCGCCCTACACAATCAAGCGATTTTTCTATTAGAACAGGCTTTGTCTACGACACCCGATTATATCATCATCGATGCCTTCACGACTGAGAAAAATTATAGCAAGTATCTTAAAAAAGAAAAGAACCAAACCAAAGGTCAGATCACATTGCGCCAAAAGGCGGAAAGTCAGTTCTACGCAGTCGCTGTGTCGTCTGTCATCGCTCGAGAAATGTTCTTAAACAATCTAGAAGACCTCTCTCAAGATGTTCAGCTTACGCTGCCAAGCGGTGCTGGTCACAAATCAGATGTGGTTGCCGCTCAAATCATCCAACAGTACGGTGAAGGGGCATTAAGCCAAGTCGCCAAACTGCACTTCGCAAATACAGAAAAAGCAAGGAAATTAGCCAAATGAAATTATTAAAAGAATGGGGACCTTTTGCCCTCTTTGTCATCGTCATGCTCTTATTACGTCTCTATGTGTGGCAACCAGTCATCGTTGATGGGCATTCCATGGATCCGACCTTAGCTGATAAGGAACGCCTGATTATCATTAGAACAGCAAGTATCAAGCGGCAGGATATCGTCGTCGCTAAAGAATACAACAAGGAAACTCAGGACACTAAAAATATCGTAAAACGTGTGATTGGTTTGCCCGGAGATACCATTTCATTTAACAATGATGTGCTGACAGTCAATGGTAAGACGGTCAAAGAACCTTATTTGACCAGCTATCAAAAACAGCTCGCGATAGACCACCTACAGCAAACTTACCAATTCAATTCCTTTTTCCAAAGTCTAGCCAAGAACGCCAAATCTTTTACGTTATCAAAAGAAGGTCAGACAAGCTTTACAGTTAAAGTCCCTGAAGGTCAATACTTCCTGATGGGCGATAACCGATTGGTTTCACAAGATTCTCGCCAAGTCGGTACTTTCCCTAAAAAAGACATCGTCGGCGAAGCCAAACTTCGTATCTGGCCACTAAAAAAAATCGGCTTGCTATAATCTAAGAAGGACTTAGTCATGACATTTATTAAAAAGTGCTGGCTCTATGGGGCCGTCCTATTGGTAACGCTTTGCTTTATTAGTCTCCTTCTTTGTCGCCTTTATATCTGGCAACCAGTCACTGTTGACGGTCATGCAATGGATCCAAATTTTGTCGCTAACCAACATCTAATTATTATCAAAAAAGCTCAAATTGAGCGGTTTGATATTGTCGTTGCTAAAAAACAAGGTTCTGGAAATATCTTGAAACGTGTGATTGGTCTGCCTGGCGATACCATCTCCTATGACAAGGATACACTCACTCTCAACGGTCAGGTCGTAGACGAACCTTATCTCAAAGATTATCAAAAAAAATTTGCGACTGATAAACTTCAAAGCACCTATCGCTACAATGCCTTTTTTCAAAGCCTAGCTGAGCGTGCGCAAGCCTTTACCCTTTCAGCAGCTGGTAAGACATCTTTTTCTGTTCATGTACCTGAGGGACAGTACTTTATACTTGGCGACAATCGTCTAGTCTCACAAGATTCCCGTCAACTGGGAACCTTTACTAAAAAAGAATTAATTGGTAAAATCAAATTTCAAGCACCCTAGCTATTTTAAGCCTTAGGAAAATATCAATAAAAAGCATCTGAACTTAGTCGTTAAACTAAGTTATTCAGATGCTTTTTTACTGTTTAATACGCCTCAATCTCAGGCCTATCGTGGACATTGGACTGCTTACCATTGCGTTCATCTAAAACCGCCTGAACATCAGCAGGTGTCACACCAGTTTCAGCCAGCATGACTGCGATATGATAGAAAATATCTGCTGTTTCATTGGCAATCTCTGCCTTGTCCGCATTTTTCGCTGCAATCACGACTTCTGTTGCTTCTTCACCTACTTTTTTAAGGATTTTATCCAAACCTTTGTCAAAAAGATAATTGGTATATGAGCCTGCTTTGGGCTCTTTTTGACGTGCTATGGCTTGGGTGTATAACTCATCAATCATGCTTTATCTCCTCTAAAATGTCATTAAAGAAACAGCTTCTAGTGCCTGTATGGCAGGCTGTGCCAATCTGTTCGACTGCAATCAACAAGGTATCCAAATCACAGTCTGCAGTGATTTTTTTGACGTGTTGATAATGGCCAGATGTCTCGCCTTTGTGCCACAGTTCTTGACGTGAGCGTGACCAATACCACGTTTCTTGCGTTTCTAAGGTCAACTGATAACTTGCTTCATTCATGTAGGCTAGCATCAAGACCTGACCGTCAGCCACATCTGTGACGATGACAGGCACCAGACCATCTGGACTTTTGGCAAAGTTGATCTTAACCGTCTCGTCTTTTAAAATCGTTTTATTCATCTTACAAACGCACCTCAATCTGATTTTCTTTCATTTTGACTTTCACATCATGAATATCAATTTCACCATAATGGAAGACACTGGCAGCTAAAGCCGCTGTGACTGGTGTTTTCTCAAAGACTTCGACGATATCATCAGCCGTCCCCGCACCACCACTTGCAATAACAGGCACATTAACCGCCGTCGCAATTGCTGTATTCAGCTCTAAATCATAGCCAGATTTTGTACCGTCCTTGTCCATACTGGTCAGAAGAATCTCGCCAGCGCCCAGAGAAATAGCCTTTTTCGCCCATTCTATGGCATCCAGTCCTGTGTCCTTTCGCCCACCATTAACATAGACATGAAAACTACCGTCGTCTTGTTTTTTAGCGTCGATTGCGACCACGATACATTGGTTCCCAAACTTCTCGGCACCCTGCCGAATCAGATCGGGATTAGCTACTGCGCTGGAGTTGATGCCTACCTTGTCTGCGCCGGCTTTGAGCATCTTGTGCATGTCCTCGACCGAGCGAATGCCACCACCGACTGTAAAGGGGATGAAAACCTGATCTGCAACAGTCCGCACCACGTCTACCATGGTATCACGCGCCTCATGCGTCGCCGTAATATCCAGAAAAACAAGCTCATCACAGCCCTGCTCATAATAAATTTTCGCCGTCTCAGCCGGGTCACCAACATCCGTCAAATTGACGAAATTAACGCCCTTGACCACGCGCCCATCCTTAACATCCAAACACGGCACAATGCGTTTTGCTAACATCTCAAAACTCCTTTCTGCGATTTCTCTTCGTGAAATCTTGAAACTTGACCTACGCTGACGCTTCGTCCAAGCAGGGTCATTTGCGAACTAAAGGTCGCTCAAAGTCTTCAGTTCATCTAAACTCACATTACCGTTATAGTAGGCCTTGCCGACAATGATCCCAGCAACGCCGATATCAGCTAATTTTGTTAAGTCGGAAAGCTGAGCAATCCCACCACTTGCGATAACAGTAGCACTCGTTAAGGCAGCCTGCAATTTTTCATAATGTTCAAAGTTCGGCCCAGTCAAGGTACCATCCCGATCAACGTCTGTATAAACAAATAGGCGGACACCGATTTTTTCCATTTCAAGTGCCAGAGTAATATAATCTACGTCAGACGTTTCTAGCCAGCCTTCTGTTGCGACCAAGCCTTTTTTAGCGTCAATCCCAACGACAATCTTATCTACCCCGAATTGGGCAAGCGCAGCTTTCACGAAGTCAGGATTTTTAACCGCCATGGAACCAATAATCACGCGATCAACGCCTTTAGCCAGATAGTCAGAAATCTGATCTAAGGTCCGAATGCCGCCACCAACTTCAATTTTCAACCCTGTTTGGGTGACAATTTCTTCGATAATCGGTGCGCTAGTTGCCTGACCATCTAGTGCACCATCCAAATCGACAACGTGCAGATAAGTAATCCCTGCAGCCGCAAAAATTTCAGCTTGTGCCAATGGACTGGCATTGACGACTGTTTCCTGGGCAAAATCACCTTTAAACAACCGAACGGCACGACCATTCTTAATATCAATTGCTGGTAGAATCTGCATAGACAACCTCCTTAAATTTTGCTAAGATACCCAGTCCAACGTCTCCTGATTTTTCAGGATGAAATTGCGCCCCGTAGACATGGCCATGAGAAATCATGGCTGGCACTTTAATGCCATAATCTGCAGTGACATCTAAATAATCAGGGGCAACATCTGTGAAATAGGAATGGACAAAGTAAACGGCGCTGTCTTGTAAGTTCGCGGTTAGCGCTGTCGGTTTGACCACATCCAGCTGGTTCCAGCCCATATGTGGGACTTTCAGGTTGTCGCCTGCTGGAATGGCACGACAGATGCCCGGAATCAAGCTAAGACCATTCGTTAAAACGTGTTCTTCTGACGCATCCAGTAGCAACTGCATGCCCAGACAAATGCCCAAGAGCGGTGTACCAGTCGCCACTGCTGCTTTGATTGTCGCAACCAAGTCACGCTTTTCAAGCTCCGCCATAGCCGTTGGAAAGGCACCGACACCGGGTAAAATCAAACCGTCCGCTGACTGGATGATAGCTTGGTCTGCTGTCAAGATAGCGTCGACACCGATTTTATTTAAGGCACGTAAGACATTGGCTGTGTTGCCTGCATCGTAATCAATCACTGCAATGGTCATCTTACAGTACTCCTTTAGTCGAATTCACCCCATGAATCTCTGGATTCAAAGTCACTGCCTCACGTAAGGCGCGACCTGTTGCCTTGAAAAGGGATTCTGATTTATGATGATTATTTTTACCATGTAAAATTTTCAGGTGCAAGTTCATTTGCACATTGAAAGCCAAGGCTTGGAAAAATTCTTCGACTAATTCAGTATCGAAATTACCTAAGGTTGGATTGGTAAACTCGGCATCAAAAACGAGGTAGGACCGACCTGATAAATCTAGACTCGCCATGCCTAAGGTCTCATCCATTGGCACAAAAGAGGTGCCGTAACGATTGATCCCCGCCTTGTCACCTAATGCCTCACGGAGCGCTAGCCCAAGGGCAATGCCGACATCTTCAACCGTATGATGACTATCCACGTGCAAATCGCCATTAGCCTTAACGACTAGGCTCATGCGACCGTGACTGGCGAAAAGGGTTAACATGTGGTCGAAGAAACCAACGCCGGTTTGAATATCTACAGGCGTTTGGGTGTCTAAATTAACTGCTAATGTAATTTGGGTTTCTGCTGTGTTGCGTGTGATTTCTGCTTGTCTCATAAGTTACCTTTCACTTCTTTGATAATTTCAAGGGCTAACGCCAAATTTGGCGTATTGATTTGGTAGGGCGCTTGTTCGCACACGACTGGCTTGGCACAAAAAGCAATCCCAATACCACTCGCCAAAATCATCGGTAAATCGTTGGCACCGTCGCCCATGGCGACAGTTTGAGATAGCTCAAGCCCTAATTCGACTGCCCATTTTTTTAGGCTGGCTAACTTCACTCCTTTTGTGACAACGTCTCCTGTTGTCTTGCCGGTGAGCCGACCGTCTACAATTTCTAGGTGATTTGCACGGACATAATCTAACCCGAGTTCACGGGCTAGGTCATCAACCGTTTCATGAAAACCACCCGATACCACGCCAACTTTCCAACCATTGGCCTGCAAGGCCTCGACTAAGTCATGCGCCCCTTCAGTAAAATGAATTTGCTTGCGCACCTCAGCGAAAACGGTCTCAGGTAGGCCTTTGAGCAGAGCCACCCGCGCGGCTAGCGCCTCAGCGAAATCTAACTCGCCGTTCATAGCGCAACTGGTGATGTCCGCTATCTCAGCGCCGCTCCCTGCGATCTCGCCCAATAGATCAATGCCTTCTTCCTGAATCAAGGTGCTGTCCACATCCATGACCAGAAGTCCTTTTGTTTTTGTCATCTCATCTCCATTTCTATTTTAATCTAAATCGTTTGGGTGCTTTTAGTTTGACAATGATTAAGCCAAGACTGACATAAGTCACAATGATAATCGAAATCATCATGACATAAGATGTTATTTTATTAAAACTACTCGCTAATTGATAATTTTGAATACAGAAATAATAAAATATCCAGTTAATAACGCTAAAAATTGGATTTATCATGTTACCGTCTCTATCAAATGGTTGCAAAATATAATAGAGAAATAATTCATGAAATGAAAACAAAAGATTGACAGCAACCCCGTAAAAAATAACCAAGCCATAAAAAGATATGGGAATATCTTTCCCGAACAAAAGTATCACAGCGAAAACATCGACGAAGAGTACGCCGACAATCGGTGTATTGGCCATAAACAATTGTTTCAACCGCCCAATAAAACTCTGCAATATGGTTTGTTCAGTCCGATAAAAAGGATAGTTCAACATGGCTTGATCACACTTCGTATAGTAAATGGCAACAATTTCTTTCGACATGCTCGTTGGATACATGATAAAAAAGATAATCGGCAAAATCTTCCCCACCTGATGAAACGTCAAATCACTAGCTTTCTCAAATTGAATCACTTGATAGCCATAAATACCGACTATCGCCAAGAAAATAAGCGCCATGATCCCTAAACGACGGATGAGTTTCTTCTTAAAAATTTTTTGATAGCGCTTGAAAAGTAGGCGATTCAAGAGTTGGATACCAGAAAATTTATCAAATAAGTCTTGCTCGTCAGTCACTTCAATTTTTTGACTTGATTTTTGTGCAGCCTTCAAGCCTGAATTTGACTGATTTGTTTTGAAATCCATCACTATCTGGTCTCGAAATGACTTATTTCGGAAAACGCTTCGAATATAGCCTTGCGATAATGTCTTTTTCCAACTTAGCCAGAAGCTAGCGATAGCTAATATCATGGCAAGCCAAGCTAAAAAAGTTGTCCAATATAGCATCTGAATTAAGGTCAGATAGAGGAAACTAACTAAACCAGCCACCCAAATGACAACTCTATAAATATCTTTTAAGCTCTTCTCTTGGTATTTGTCTAAAACCTTTGACCACCACTGTTGAGACACTAAAAATAGAGCAAGATTTAATAGCAATACGCGTAAACTAGAGGGTAAAACAATTGCAACAAAAGGCTGATGATAGAGAAGGCCTAAAATACTTAGGGGCAAAAGATAGGCCAGTAAACTCAGTACAAGATTGATGCGATTGAGCTTTTTTAGGGTCTCCCCGTAGGAAAGCCGAAACATCCCGGCAAACTCAATCCCCTGAAACAAACTATTATTTGAGGCATCTGCAAAACTCAACTGCTCAACAAGACAAAAGATGACAAATAGCGTCAATGTCCAATGAAAAATCTCGGGATAATCCATCCGAAAAGTATCCCATAAAACTGTTTCCTTCTGTAAGGAATAATTTTTAAGCATAAAAGCCACTAGCCAAGCGATGAAAATGAATACACTTTTTCTAAGCACTATTGCCGGCAAACTCAACCATTTAAAAATCACTAAAATGACAGTCTTTAAATCTCTCATACCATAAAACTTTGGCGAGATAGATTGACCGATGAAAGGTATGCGACGTAACCAAAACCACAAGCCGTTCAGAAATTCGGTAGTTTGAATTTGCAAGTAGTTTTTATAAAAATTAAGATAAGGCATCATTATCATGTTCCTCACTCAAAATCGTCACAATCTCCTTTTCAAAATCTTGAGATTGAAGTTTATCATTCCCTAATACCTCTAATTTTTGGTCATGCAATAAAACAATCTCATCACACAACTCCTTGGTGAGTTCCAAAATATGCGTTGAGAAAATGACAATTGCTCGTGATTTCAATTCACGAATCCGCTCCTTGACCTCGTAAGCCGCAACCGGGTCAAAGCTAGTCAACGGCTCGTCTAATAAATAAATCGGTGCATTTATTACCTCAGTTACTAGCATTTGCACCTTATTTTGCATCCCATGAGAATAATCTCGAAGGAGCTTATTTTGGTCACTGACTTTGATACCATATCTCGTCAAATTATCACTAGCCGAAAGGGGTGTCGTCAAACGTTCCCGATTTAAATCCATAACAAATCGAACAAATTCTAACCCTGTCATAAAATCAGGTAAATGCGTCGTCGTTGTGACAAAACCAATCTCAGTATTCTCATAAGCAGTGTTTTCCTGCCCCACATCATCAATGATGGCAATACTGCCACTATCCACTGATAAATTCCGAGCAATACAATTAAACAAAGTCGTTTTCCCTGAGCCATTTCGACCAAGCAAACCATAAATTTTCCCCGTCTCAAATTTAAAAGTCACATCATTAAAAAGTTGTTTATCATCAAACGACTTATTGATATTTTCTAAAGCAAGTTGCATCTTCCCCCCTAATTCTATTGAGCCTATTTTTACTGTCATTTATCAACTTCCCCACGAATCTCAATCGCACGCACATGTGCCTGCAAACCTTCAGAATAGGCCAAAGTCGTAATATCTTTTGTTGCTGCCGCAACAGCATCTTGGCTGTAATAGGTAAACTGACTTCTCTTGACAAAGTCGTAAACACCCAAGGCACTGTAAAATCGAGCTGTACCAGACGTTGGTAGCACGTGATTTGTTCCTGCATAGTAGTCGCCAATCGGCTCAGACGTAAAATGTCCTAGGAAAATACTCCCAGCATTTTTTATCTTTGGTAGATAAGTCATGGCATCGTCCAAGGCAATTTCCAAATGTTCAGGTGCTACTTCATTCATCAAGTCAAACATCTCATCAACAGAATTGGCAATAATCGTCCGACCATTGTTTTCAATAGATGCCCGAGCAATGGCTTCACGTGGTAAAGTTTGCAGTTGTTTTTCCAATTCAAGGTCAACCGCATCAGCTAACTCGACCGAATCAGTTACCAACACTGCCCGCGCAAGCTTGTCATGTTCAGCTTGTGATAGCAAATCAGCCGCCACATAGGCCGCATTAGCAGAGCTATCCGCAATCACACCGATTTCAGATGGCCCTGCAATCATATCTATCCCAACTTGACCAAAGACTTGTTTTTTCGCCGTTGCCACAAAGACATTGCCAGGACCCGTAATCTTATCCACTTTAGGGATTGATTGGGTGCCATATGCTAAAGCAGCAATCGCCTGCGCCCCACCAACTTGGAAAATCTTCGTCACACCCGCCAATTGAGCTGCGACTAAAATCGCTGGATTAAACTGAGTTTGCGGTGGTGTCACCATATAAATCTCAGGCACACCCGCAATTTTCGCTGGCAAGACGTTCATCAACACACTAGACGGATAAGCTGCCGTCCCACCCGGCACATAGACTCCAACTTTCTCGATCGGTAGCACAAGCTGACCTCGAATCACACCTGACGCCTGCGCATCCACAAAACCTGGCTCAACCTGATGTTTGTGATAAGACTCAATATTTTCCTTGGCATTTTGCAAGGCTAATAAAACATCTGGATCAATCGCATCAAAAGCCCGCTTGATTGTTTCACGTGAAACTTCAAACGACGTCATTGCCAAACCATCAAATTTTTCCGAGTACGCCCGCAAAGCCGCATCCCCATTGGCACGGACATCAGCGATAATTTCTGCGACAATGCCATCAAAATTATCTTGAGATTTGGCATAGGCGGCATATTCTGCGTCTAAAATCTGCGATATTTCCTTTGCTGAACCTGTCAATCGTTTCATTTTAACCATTAAAAGCCACCTCTTCATTTCCTACAACCGCTTGTAGTCGGTCGATAAGCGTCATAATCTCTGGATTTTTCTTAATACTCGCACTATTGGCAATCAAGCGTGACGACACTCGAACAATATCTTCAAACACGACCAAACCATTGGCCACTAGCGTATTACCCGTTTCGACAATGTCGACAATGGCATCAGTTAATCCGATAACCGGTGCAATTTCCACAGAGCCTTGAATTGATACAATCTCGACATCTTCATCCTTGCTATTGAAGAAATCAGTGGCAATTTTTGGATACTTGGTCGCAATCTTCTTTCGCTTATGGTCATAGGGATTATAAGACGGAATACTCGCAACCGAAAATTTGCACAGGCCAATATTCAAATCCAACATTTCCAGATAAGACCCTGGGTGTTCGTAGAGCACATCAGAGCCCACAACCCCCAAATCAGCAATGCCATGCTCGACATAAGTCGCCACATCAGGCGCCTTCACCAATAGAAACCGCAAATCCTGAGCCTCATCGATGAAAATTAAATTACGACCTTTGTCAGCCATAAAGCCCATATCAAAACCAGCATCAGCAAGAATTTTAACCGTATCTTTTTCAATCCGACCTTTGGTCAATGCTATTGTAATCATGCGTCACCTCCATCAAAAACAATATCCTGACGTATTTCTTCATAAACCGCATCAACATCTAAAGCCCAGCCGACCGCACTAACAGCCCCCGCATCAAAACGCTCAAACAATTTATCATAACGACCACCGCTCAGAAAAGCATAAGGCACCTTATCACTAAAGACTCGGAACATCACGCCAGTATAGTAATCTTTTTTAGCCAGCATTCCAAGATCAACCGTAGATTGCGCAAAATCATGACTCAAGTTTTCAATCTCTGCCAAAGCAGCTAAAATCTCGGGATTTTTGACCCACTTTTTAGCAGATTGCAAAACATCTTCAGCTGACCCAAATAAACGGGGTAAATTGATTAAAAAATCGTCAAATTCACTCGGATTTTGCTTAACAAACTCCGTCAAGCCTGTGATTGACTTGTTCTTAATTCGAGTTGCCAGTAGCTCAACCTGCGTCTCATCAAATGCTGCAAAAATCGTCTGTAAAATCCCCGCATGACTCAGCTCAATGCGATAGTCCTTGATCCCAGCCAAATGCAAACTGGACTTGGCCAAATCCAAGGCTTCCGTAATTGCAACAGCCGCATCGAAACCAATAATTTCAATCCCAGCCTGCATCCGTTCATTCTGCAACCCCTTTAGCTCATCATGATTTCTAAAGACCTTCCCACTATAAGAAAATTTAATCGGCAAAGTCACCTTAGTCGTCGCCACCACACGCGCAATCGACTGCGTCACATCAGGCCGAATGACAAGCAAATCACCATGCTTATCAAACAAATGATAGTTATGATTATCTAGCTCATCCTCGAAAACCCCAGCATACTCAATCATCGGTGTATCAATCCGATTAAACCCACTCGCCATCAGAAAATTTGAAACCTTGGTCTCGATCTGATACACACTCTGTGCGCGCTTGAACAGCTTATCGTGCATACCAGGTGCTAATTGCTTATTTTTCATCCAAACAAATCTCCTATCACTTGTATCACTTTAGCCATCTCATCTTGCGTCCCGATTGACATCCTCAAATAATCCGACAAACGCCCCTTATCGCCAAAATAGCGCACATAAATCTGCTTACTTTGCAGAAATTCAAACAAACTTGTTGCGGCAATGCCAGCAGGCTTCGTTAAGACGAAATTTGTAAGCGACGGAAGGACTTCAAAACCAAGCGCGCCTAACTCAGCTGAAAACCAATCTCGCGTCTCTGATATTTCAGCGTTGACCCACTCATAATAGAGATGATCCTCAACCGCCGCAGTCGCTAATGCCTCAGCAATCATATCAACCGAATAGGGATTATAGGCATTTTTCACCGCATTGATCACCGAAATTAATTTCGGAGACCCAATCCCATAACCGACCCGCAAACCAGCCAAAGCCGCATCCTTAGAGAAAGTCCGAGTGATAAAAACATTGTCATATTGTTCGAGCAAAGGTAAGGCGGATTGCCCACCAAAAGCAATATAAGCCTCGTCAATGATCACCACCACATCTTGATTTGCCGCAACAATCGCTTCAACCTCAGACAAATCTTTGAAAATACCCGTTGGTGCATTTGGATTAGCAATCACAATCCCACCATTAACTCGATTCGTATAGTCAGTTGTCACAATCTCAAATTCACCCGAAAGCGGCACTTCTTCAAATGGAATTCGAAATAAATCTGCCCAAACCTTGTAGAAGCCATAAGTTATATCAGGGAAAAGAACAGCATCATCTGAATTAAAAAAGCTCAAGAAAGCCAAAGCTAAAATATCATCCGACCCATTACCAACAATGATTTGTTCTCGATTAACACCCAAGTTTTCCGCTAATTTATCACGTAAGGCATTATTTTCCAAAGAAGAATATTGCCGTAAAACTTGTCCATCAAATGATGCCAAAGCCTGCAAAACACCCGGACTTGGTGGAAAAGCATTCTCATTGGTATTAATTTTAATCATCTTTTTATCTTGCGGCTGTGCTCCAGCCACATAAGGTTTTATTTGACGCAAACCCTTCATTTTAATCTCCTTATCATTAAGTCAACCCAAAATTGAGCCAAAAACGCCCAAGTGAAATAACTTCACAAGGACGTTTAAACGTGGTACCACCTCTTTTCTAACAAATGTCGCCATCTGCTACTCAGCAAGTCAAGACTTGCACCCTTAACGCGGGAAACGTGACACACTACTTTATTTCATATGTCCTCTCAAGAATGTGTAACCTCTGATTTTACACGCTTTCCCAGCACCAAGCGCTCTCTTTAGAATTGACAGAAGTATCTTTCTTTCACAGATTTGTCTATTTACTACATTTTACAAGAAAATTCAGAAAATAGCAAGCAATTTTTGCGACCAAGTAAAAATTGCTCTGCGACGAGTAACCGCAGGAGCAAAGTTTTAAACGAAGCAAAGCGGAGTGCAAACCCCCGTGCGACGAGTAATCGCAGAAGCATGCGGGCTTTATGCATAAAAACGTTATACGAGTATGTAGAAGCACCTTATTCAATATTATTGATATGCAACTTAAAAGTTTATCTATCATAAATTTTTAAGTTGCATATCAACGTACTCCCTATATAATTTATGATTATTAATCAAATAATCATGGTTCCCTACACCACTTACAGCACCTTCCTCAATAAAATAAATTAAATCAGAACTAATTATTGTGCTCAACCTGTGGGCAATGACTAATGTTGTACGTCCTTTCGTCAATTTTTCTAAAGATTTTTGAATCATACTTTCTGATTCTGAATCAAAGCTTGCTGTTGCTTCGTCTAATATCAGAATTTTAGGTTCACGTAGAAAAGCTCTAGCAATAGATAATCTTTGACGCTGACCACCAGACAAACGGTTACCATTTTCACCAACCTCTGTATCCAATCCATTTGTCATATTGAATACAAATTTTTTAGCATTAGCTAATTCAAGCGCTTTCCAAAGTTCTTTATCAGTATAAGTTTGTTCTAATCCATATATCATATTATCTCGTATAGTGCCTGAAAAAAATCATCACATCTTGACCCACAAAACCAATCTGCTTTCTCCAATGATTTAAATTTATTTCTTGTATATTTTGATCTCCAATAAATATAGTACCAGATAATGGTGGATAAAATCGCTCTAAGATATTGAAAATAGTTGATTTACCACTTCCTGACGGTCCGACAAATGCGATAATAGCATTAGGTTTCGCTTCAAAAAAAATGTTTTTAAGAATAGGTTTACCCGATTCATAACTAAAACATACATTTTCCATTCTTAATCCCTTGTTTAGAACATCTACGTAATCTCCATCTAAAAATTTTTCTTCCGCTTCATCTAGTATAGAACGGATACGCTCCGTAGAACCAAGTGTTTCTGATACATCACTTGCAAATTGACCAACAACACCAATCGGACCAACTAATTGGAATAAATACATTAAAAATGAAACTAAAACCCCAAAAGTCATCTCACCCCGAGCCACACGATTTGCACCAAAGGATAAAAGTCCTAAAACCAATAACATTAAAACTGTCGTCATTAGTGGATTTAACGCTGACTGTAAAATGACTTCTTTTTGTCCAATTTTGTATAGTTTACCTGTCTCCTTCTCAACCGATTCAATCGCATTTAATTCTCCATTAGACGCTTTGACAAGACGAATCTCCCTCAAAAACTCAGCTGCTCTTCCTGTAAAAGTTGATAAGATATCTTGCCTTTGTTGTCCAATTTTACCAAATTTAAGCATTATCGGAAACAAACTTAAGACCGTAATTGGTAATGTCACAATCATAACTAATGCCATTTTCCAATCCATATGTATGAGTAGTACAATTGACCCTATAATAGCTATAACCGATAATAGCATCTGTGGAAACGAGGTTGACAAAAGAAATTTTAACTGTGTTGAATCATTTGTTAATCGTGATACAATTTCTCCAGATTTATTTTTATCGTAATATTGTAATTTCAAGTACATCAATTTAGTCCATAGTACATTTCGCATATTTAATACAATATTTTCCCCGAAAAAACCAAGAAAAATACCTGAAATACAACTAGCAATAGCTGATGACAAATAGGCTAATAGTATAAATAAAATTAATGCCTTTTGTAAAACCATTGATAAGTTTGGCAACATATTGAGGAGCAGCTAACTGTATAGCTGTTGAAATTATACCAAAAATAAGACCAAACAGAAATTGCTAATATTTCGGTTTAGATTTTTTTATTAATCCTATAAAAGATTTGAGATTCATTGTCGTATTATCCATTTCGTCAGTTCTTTCCAAAAACACTATCGTAATAATATTGCTTTTCATCTATTAGGCATGTACTCTAGCATAGAAAAATGCAGAACAATCAGATGTTCTGCACCACTTTGAAAAGTTAATCAATATTAGCTTTTCACTTTACCGTTTTCGTAATAGGTATAATGTGTATATGCACCCCAAAATCAAACAGTTTTCAAAAATTTTTTAAATTTCATTAGGTTGACTCCTCTCTATAAAATATTTGGACTTACATGAAAACTAGTCAATACCACATTGTTTTAATGCTTCAATTTTTTTACATATTTCATAATGATGTATAAAACAGTTGTAATCACAAGTTGTTGCACCAAGTTTGCTAAATAAGTCCCTAAATTAATATCTGAATTAAAGACAACACTCTCACTAGGACCAAAGTGGCTATTATTTTCAATTATGTCCATAGGAATATACTGCCAGAAAATGCCATAGAATAAAAATACAAACATTAGACTTGGGAAAATAAGCATTAGTATTTTGATGATTTTATACCGAAATGTTATATGAACTAACAAATGCGCACTTAACCAACACCAAAGTACTGATAATAACATACTAACAGCGATAAATTGAACAATATTAATCTTTCTTAATGTCAATAAAAGTGCTATAACAACTACTAAAATCAACATGGATAAAAATATATCAAATTTCCTAATTTTCATTTTTTCAAACTTTTCCTCCCTAAAAATAGAACCATAAAATTAAATCATACATCGCATGGATTTCTCCCAGTATAACGATTGACTTAATTTTTCTAGTTAATAAACCAAAAATCAAACCAAATGGTAATCTAAAGACTAGATTATCAGTTAAAGAGAGACCATAGTGACCAACAAAAGCGAAAATTACTGCTTGTATTAGATTGACATGCCAAAACGAAAAACCCGAATCCTTCAGACTATTAATCATATAGCTCCGATACAGTATTTCTTCCGATATACCAACAAGGATATACGTTATAACTAAAATAATTATTCGCCAAAGCACTTCATCTTTCAGATAGCTAAAAACAGATACCATGATAACTCCAAAAATAAAAACACTAATAAAACTATTTTTGTAGTTTTTTACACCTATCCCCTCATTCGTATCATTTATTTTATCAATAAACCATATGCCAACTAATACAAAAATAAAGTATATAATTTTATTCCATAAATCAGTCATCATCGTGTCAATTTTTGTTGAAAACAGCCAAAGAAAAATTATACCAAATGCTGGTACAGTCGAACTTATAACAACCAGAATAAAATTTTGTAAGATTGCATTTAACTTTCTATTCCTAATCATGCAACCCCAATTGTTAATAAAGTTCCCTCAATTTGAAAGGCTAACTGAACCCCAAATTTTGAAGCCCCCAACGATCGCCGTATTGCAATTTCCTTACTTCTTTCTGAAATAGATGCGTATAGGGCATTCATAACACCAAAACCTGCAACAAATAGAGAAACACTCCCTATCATAATAAACAAGATTTGACCAGCCTTTGCAGCGCTTTTAGATTCACTTAAAGCTTTTTCATTATTATCGGCAGCATACCGTCCCTTCTCTCTATTACTGCCTTTTGAGTTCAACAAATTAAGAATCTCATATCTTAACTTAGAATGATTAGCTATTTTCGTATCTATTACCATATTGTCATAGACTTGTGACTGAATTTTTTCAAGTAACTGACTACTAATCACGATATCAGGAAACAAAGTCGTATCACTTGTCGTGTAGTATAACCCAATTATTGTAACTTCCTCATTTTTAATAGCTAGCGTTTTACCGATAATTTTTGAAATATCATCATCATTTAAGAATTGATGTGCCAACTCGTCACTAATCATTGCATTTTGAGAACCGACATCGGTAATAGATTTTTTATCGCCACTCATAACAGATAAATTAACATTTCGCGCAACTTCTTCCAATGAGCGAACTGTTTTCTGCGATACCTGTTCTCCAAATTTAATAGGAAGCTGTCTTGATAACCCTTCACCATGTAAACTGACCTTGTCAACACTAGTCACACTTTTTATTAAATCTACATCTGAAGAAGTAAAACCTTCATTTTTTGTACTATTTTCAGGCTCATATATCACTGTTATCTGAGCACCAGACCCTAACTACTCATCTAAATTTTGATTCAGATAAGCATTACTAGATAGGATTAATAAGATTGTTAATACCGCAATCGCAATTGAAAATAAGGTCATAAAACTCTTGACACGATGTCTTGATATTTGTAAAAGTGTATCTTTAAAAATTTTGTAAATAGTTTTTGATTTCATATTTTTACCAATGTTTCATCTACTAATTGATACTTTTGCTGAGAATAAGCAGCAACTTCTAAATCATGTGTAACCATAAGAATAGTATGTCCTTTTTCGTTTAATTCTGTAAGTAATGCCATAATTTGCTTACCAGTTTCTTCATCAAGTGCACCCGTCGGTTCGTCAGCAATAATAATCTGTGGTTCATGTATTATTGCGCGAGCAATTGCTACCCGTTGTTGCTGACCACCTGATAGAGCTTTTGGAAAAGCATTCTTCTTACCCAAAAGCCCAACTGATTCTAAAACTTTGTCTATGGCACTTTCTTCAATTTTTTTATCTGAATAAATATTAGGAATCAATATATTTTCTTTTACTGTATATTCTGGTAAAAGATTATAATTCTGAAATACAAAGCCAATCGCTTGATTCCTTTTCTTTGTAAGTTCTTCTTCTGACATTTCACTGACTATCAGATTATCAAAGCGATAAGAACCCTCAAATTTATTATCTAATAAACCAATAATATTCAATAAAGTTGATTTATCTGAACCAGACTTACCAATAATTGAAACAAATTCCCCTTTAGTAATAGAAAAATTTAAATTTTTTACTATAATCGTTCCTTCATCATGACTTAAAAAAATTTTTCCAAAATCATTCATTTCTATTAATAGATGACTAGACATGTTGTGTATTCTCCATAATCTCTTCCACTATACTCTATTTTTATTTTATAGATTAATCGTTCGAACCAACTTATGAATTAATTCTATCACAAAAAAATACCAAATTTAAAAAGTGGAAAATCTTCCACTTTTTAGAAATAGTTCTAATAAAAGGAATATTTTCCACTTTTCATAAATATGAAAAATCTAGTATATAATAAGATATACTAAAAATTAAGTCTAGTGGTAATAAGTCAAGTATTAATTGTAAATTTATTTTACAAGATTTATGAAACTAAGGTACACTAAATAAGCCTACGAAAAATTCATTTTTTCGCAAGTGCTATCAAGGACTTGTGCTCAATAAAATTTTATTGATCCATATGCCTCCT
>NZ_BAAGGP010000051.1:0-20768 GCF_054658615.1 Pseudolactococcus yaeyamensis | reverse complement strand
TATATATATCATTGTATAAATCAGATGTTTTGTATTTGATTTTTCAAGCAATGTATTTGAGCTATCAGCCTATCATTTTTTTATTCAATCTGTAAATTGAATTTTTATTTGGTGGGCTTTTAGTTCAAAGATATGCACAATCAGATGACTGTAAAATTATTATACAATCATCTGATTGTATTGTCAAGCGTTTTTTCAAAAAAAATTAAATTATTTTCAAGGAGAAAATCAAATGTTTCAAGAACGCCTTAAATCACTACGTTTAGAGCAGAAACTTACTCAAAAACAAATTGCCGAAAAACTTGGAATTTCTCAACAATCTTATGCGCAATGGGAAAATGGAAAAAGAAAACCATCAGGAGAAACTCTTCAAAAACTTGCTGATTTTTTTGATGTTTCAGTTGATTCTCTGTTAGGGAATACCGATGAACGGGTTTCACAGCTTGATATTAGCCTTGATAAGGCGCTTGATAAATCAGTAGCTTATGAGGGGAACGAACTTTCAGACAGCGATAGGAACGCTATTAAAGACCTTATTAAAGAGTATCTAGCAAATAAAGGTCAATGATTATGGACTTGCCTAAATTAATCAAAGAAGTTGAGAAACTTGGCATAAAAATTCTGTTTGCACCTCCTGAGGTTTACTCTGAAAAAGGTAGACATTTATATGATGATGGCGAATACTATATCATTGTGAACGATGGACTAGATGATATTGAAAAAATACAAGTCATCTTACACGAAAAAGCACACTACTTACAGCGTGATACTGATACTGTACTTTGTTCAGTACCTACTTATCTATACCGCATAGAAAACCATTCAGAAAAAGAACGTATCTCAGATTTTCTATCATTAGTAAATGCAGAATATCCAATAGACGAAACTTTCAACTACATTGAATATATGAAAAATGCCTATATCTCTCCGAAATACGAAACCTTTGTCAGAGAGACAGCAAGAGACTTGTATCAAGTGAACTTGCAAAATAAAGTCATTTAAACAATTTTTAAATTTGAATATAAAATAAAGTCTACCAATTTCAAAACTGATAGACTTTATTTTTTATTCAACTAATGATTTTTTCTTTACCGCTTGGTTAGTTTTATGGTTAGTTTTCGATTTTTGAGAATTTAAAATCCTTTTAATCCTTTAGCTTATAAGCCTTTTAAACAAATTTTCCATATTGCCTGATAACATTCAGCAGATTTCTCTATTTTTGAGGAATCTGTTTTGATATTTCATCGATACTATAATGACATATCAAATTAAAATTGTAGATAAATCTAATCGTTTATTTTGAGACTTCTAGCCTTCCCCATAAAGTCTGGATGTATGGTCACCATCGTGATATTGAATTTTATGGTACATTATCAGCTGTTGAGCATGCGTCTGAACAATTTGTCCGTGTGCATCGTGGCATTATCGTCAATATTGCGAATATTGATTACATTGATTACATTGATTACATTGATTACATTGATGTCTCTAATCGGGTGATTTATTTATCAAATGGTGATAATGTACGGTATAGTCAACGGAGTAGGAAAATATTATTTGAAAAATATCACACCTTTCAAAAACATAGGAATAAAAATCGAAGTAAGAAAAAAAGGGTTTAAATTAGTCCTTAGATGGCATAACATGTGATGAGTGCTGAGTTAATAACTTACACTATCAAGATGCTTTTAATCCCTAAAATTGAAAAAATCGCCGAATTGACGATTTTGTTTCAGTCTCTTTTTGATATTCATGTTGACTGGACTCTTTCTGATTGTCAACACACATCTCGACAGTGCATTAAGATAAGTGCAATGCCCAAGCAAGGCACTATCCAGACAAGTTGAACCAGCAATCCCTGATAAGCATTTAACAAGGTTGGAATCTGATTTGAAAAAAACAAATTCATCGTTGCTAAATCAGGTAAATATTTCGCAAGCTCTGTTACAGCAAATAACATTTGACTGAGACCTAAAGTAAGAGAGAACATGATAGCTATTGGTATAATTTGTGATTTGGTAATGATGGTTAGAGAGACTGTCAAGCAAGTCAAAAGAAACCAACTCAACATTGCAAACACCACTTTAGTCATAAATTTGATGATTAAAGAAAATGTCAGTACACTATGATATTTTCTTTAATCACTATTCCTAAACATATAAAACTTGATATTATGCCAATTCCCAAAACAACCGTTGTTAGTACAACTGTTTTAGATATAACAAGTTTCATCCGAGAAGGAATGGTTAATAATGTTGTACGTAAATAAGCATTTGAAAATTCTTGTCCAAAAAAACTAGCAGCGATAATGACAAGTCCCGCTTGGATTAAAAATAGATTTCGTAGACTAGCAGATAATAAGCTGTTAGTCTACGAAATCTCCCCATTACCCACTCCAGAAAAAGATAGGATTAAAGGAGCGATAACAATCGTACCAATGGCGCCAAAAGCACACCATTGATAAGAGAAAAATTTAATCCATTCACTTCGGATACTACTTTTCATCATCAATATTTTCCTCCGACATCATTTCGTACAAATGAATAGCCTGCCATTATTAAAATAGTACTTAACCATAAAACAAGTATCAGCATGCCCTTTAAAGGCTCATGAGGCATAGATTTTACTGGTGTGGCGGTAATCAAATTACTAGCTGCTACTGGTAGATAGTTGCCCCAAGACCACCTTTCTGCAAGATAATTACCAAGGTTGTAAATTTGAGGTACTAAAAATACCAACGGGACAATCATATTTCGACAAAGCAAACCAATAGAAAACGACAAGGCTGTTAATAACGTCCACTGAATGACAGTATATCCGATAAACATCCAAGCAACAGGACTTAAGGTTAACGGATCTAATCCTAAACCTCCCATTCCAATATGCGTGACTGCAACAGTTATAAATGTTGAAATAAATGACACGGCTATTGTAGAGACCAGAAGTGCGAATATTTTAGAACTAAAAAGTTCTAAACGCTTGCTACTATACAGTAAGGTTGACCGTAAATTATGATTTTTATACTCACTAGCACCACTAATACCACCCCAAATAACAATAGGCAGAAGACCAAACGGAGTAGCATCAAAGCCAAAATAATCAAGTGGTGGTATAGCCTCCAACAATTCGGGGTGTGTTTCGGGAGTTGCATCAAGACCTATGTCAACCAATTGATTAGCTTCCAATAAACCGAATATTGGTTGAAGGAGAATAACGAGAGCCAAAATAAGCCACCAGCCTCGACTATTGATGAGTTTAGAAAATTCAGTATAAACTGTTCTAGCAAATCTCATGCTTGACCTCCTCCTTCAGTTAGCGAAAAGAAGACATCTTCTAGCGTTTCAATATTTTTCATAACTTCATGAAGTTCACCAATAGCCACAACTTTCCCTTTGTTAATCACGACAATATCATCTGCAACTGCTTCAATTTCTGTGAGATAGTGCGAAGAAAGTAAGACAGTTTTTCCTAAATCTGCTTGCTTACGAATAAAATTTCTAAACCATTTGATGCCCATTGGGTCTAAACCATTTGTCGGTTCATCAAAAACTAGATACTGTGGATTGCCTAATAACGCTGTTGCAATCCTTAATCGTTGCCCTTCTCCTAAAGAAAGTGTGCCCAAACGTGAATGAGATTTATGAGATAAATCAACGCTAGTCAACACTTCCGAAATACGGTCTTTGGGAATATTATTACTTGTCGCAATAATTTTCAGATGCGTACTAACTTTTCTAGAAGGAACACCACCAATCCCATCAAATGCAGCGCCAACGACTTGTAAGGGGAAATTAAAGTGGTGATAGTTTTGATTCTCGAAAGTTGCTGTGCCAGCTGATGAACGATCCAATCCTAGAAGAATTCTTAATGTCGAACTTTTTCCAGCACCATTCGGTCCAAGAAAAGCCGTAATGCGTCCTGCTTTTGCTTCAAAAGAGATGTTTTCTAGTATCTGTTTCTTTTGATGTTGCTTGGATAGATTTGAAATGGTGATTGTATTAGTCTCTGTCAATAGGTCATCTCCTTATAATCTAGTTTATAAACCGCAACTCTAGTCAACGCCTAAGCGATAAATCGTCAAGGCACCTTGCCTTTAACTTTTCCGTACGCTACTAAAGCATCAACTGCAAGACCAGAGGAAAACAGATGATTTCTGAACCTATGCAACCGCAGAAGTGTCACTAACGATGAGTAATCGCAGGAGCACCAAAAATCCCTAATTTTCTACAGAAGTTTACGACTGTGTCGCATCGTTTTCAGTATCATGTTTTGGGTTAGCGATATAAGTTGACCATATTTTTTCCAAAATAGCGATAGCAATAACAGTCAAGATGACAAGGTATATGAAAATTAGGATAATTGAAGCTAACATGATGGTCTACCTTCCTGCAATTTCACTTGGTGAATGATTGAAACTTGACCTATGCTAGTGGCGCCATTCAAGCGAGGTCATTTCCGATCTTAAGTCCACTCAGAGTTTTTCATCATCTCGCCTTGCCAAATATGACCAGTTTTTCATCTGTTTCGATAAATTTATCTAAAATGAAAATGGAGATGAGGGAAATGACAGCCATATAAATAATCAGAAATCCGATTTCTTTTATAGCATTAATGTTTGAAAATGAAGCTTGAAAAATTTTAAAAGTATGGAAAGTGAAGGAAGCGTTAGAATCTACTTCACTTACTTCAATTATCTCGAAATGTAAACCTAGAAAAGTGGTGAGCGTATTAAAACCAAGATATAGGACAAAAACAGAGAGAAAAAGCCCTACTTTTTGCCAAGCTTTTGGCAAAAATGACACAATCCAATAGCCAAGCAAGATAAGAAAGTTAAAACCGAAACACAGGTAGAGAAAAAGGAAAACTAAGGAACCAAAGATGTGACAATAAAAAGTTATCACACCATTGATTAGAGAATGACGAAACTCAGGTATTTGTAATAGGCAGATATAAGCTATAAGGGTTAGCGAGAGAGTAAAAACGATGAAAATAAGGGTGTTGCTGAGTATTGTCGCACCAAAGAATTTTGAGCTTGAAATGGGAAGCAAGCGATATTTATTTTGTCTCCAAAACTCACTTGCAAGGGCAGCTTGTAGTAATAAGATGAAAAGAATAAGAAAAAAACAGATAAGTGGGATACCAACTCGCCAAAATTGCTCAAGCGTAAACCATGGTATCGGTAGTGGTAGGATGGCGCTTAGACTACCGAACATCACACTCGCTAACAGTGCGATGAGATAGCCTTTGATATAATTTTTCTGATCATTCATGAGTTCAAATGTTAACTTACAAAAATCTTTCATCGCTCTTGTCCTCCATTGGTATAAATATCACGATAATAGCCTTCTAAATTTTTGCCATGAAGGCTACGAATATCATCGGCAGATTGGTGTTCGATGATGACTCGGTCTTTTAAAATCACGACATCATCAACAACAGCCTCCATTTCATTGATATGGTGGGTGCTGATTAGAACTGAACTATCTTCATCAAACCATTTGATTAAGGCAGCGATGATTTTTTCACGTGCTAAAATATCAACACCGCTTAAAGGTTCATCAAGTAAATACAATTTCGCTTTGCGAGAAAGCGCCATCACTAAATTAAATTTTTGACGATTTCCTGTTGACAGTGATTTAAGTTTCATCTTGCCGTCAAGTGCCATAAATGTCATTAATTCTTGTGCGCGATTGTTATCAAAATCGGGATACATGCGCTCATAAAAGGTGATAATTTGTGACAATTTGTCAGATTTGGCAAAATCTTTTAATTCGTCCAGATAGCTAACTTGTGATTTTGTGACAGGACTCAAGCGCTCGCCATTAATCAATATTTCACCGTGCATCCGTTTGTTGAGTGCAGCTAAAATTTTGATTAATGTCGTTTTTCCAGCACCGTTTTCTCCGAGCAGAGCGATGATTTTTCCCTTTTCTAAGGTCAAATTGAGGTCTGTGAAGATTTTCTTTGGCCCCATTCTATAGGCTAAATGATTGATTTCGACTAAGTTTGTCATATTTTTTCTCCCATTTTTGTCATGTGTTCCTGCAGTGTTTCTAAAATTTGCTCTTGTGATAAACCGAGTGCGGCCATATCAGTCATAAACCTGTTGATAACCTGTCCGATTTCGACCTGCTTTAAATTACGAATTTTATCATCATCTTCTGTCACAAAACGTCCAAGACCACGTTTGGAATAAACGATTTCTTCTCGTTCCAATTCTGACAAGGCACGTTGTACCGTGTTGGGATTGGTTGATAGGTCAAGTGCCAAGTTGCGAACAGCGGGTATTTTGTTACCTTTTGCTAACTCGCCCCTAACAATTTGATTTTGGATGAGTGACATAATTTGCAGATAAATCGGTTGATCTGCTTTAAATTCCATGAAAATTACCTCCGTAAATTCACATTGTTTTTGTGTTCTAGTTAAATAATACACTAGTTTGTTTTGCTTGTCAAGAAAATATTAAGTAAATTTGAAAATAGTTCCATTTATTGCAAACAAAAAACCGTCAAATGAGACGGCTTCAACGGGTTTAATTGATAAATTAGTCACCAAAGTCATAAAGGAAAGTCGACAGATAGCGTTCCCCATTATCAGGTGCAACAGCAAGAACTTTTTTGCCCTTACCGAGTTTTTTCGCAACTTGTTTAGCCGCGTGAACAGCAGCGCCACCAGAAATACCGAGTAGGAAGCCTTCTTGTCCACCGATGGCACGACCAGTTGCAATGGCGTCATCAGAGGTGACACGAATGATGTCATCGTAAGCTTTTGTATCAAGTGTACCGGGGATGAAACCTGGCGAAATGCCTTGAATTTTATGCGGTCCTGGTTTTTCGCCAGAGAAGACCGCTGATTCATTAGCTTCTACGACATAAATGCCGATATTCGGATTCGCTTTTTTGAGGATATGTGACACACCAGATATCGTGCCGCCAGTACCAGCACCTGCGACAAAGGCATCTAAACCATTTTCGCCGAAGGCGGCGATGATTTCAGGGCCGGTCGTTTCTTCGTGAATGCGTGGGTTGGCTGGATTTTCAAATTGTAAGGGTAAGAAGTAGCCATTGTCTTCAGCCAGTTCTTTGGCTTTGGCAATGGCAGCGCCCATGCCGCCAGCAGCGGGGGTTAAGACGAGTTCTGCGCCGTAAGCTTGGATGAGGCGACGACGTTCAATTGAGAAGGTTTCAGGGAGGACGATGATGACTTTGTAGCCAAGTGCTGCACCAACGAAAGCAAGACCAATCCCAGTATTACCAGAAGTTGGCTCAACGATAGTACCACCGGGTTTGAGGGAACCGTCAGCCTCAGCGGCACGAATCATGTTCAAGGCGATACGGTCTTTGACAGAACCGCCAGGATTAAAGGCCTCTAACTTGACATAGACATCAGCCGAGTCTTCGTCGACATGTCGCAATTTGACGATAGGTGTATCGCCAATTAAATCTGTAATATTGTCGTAAATTTTTGACATATCCGTGTCCTCCAAAATGTTAGTAAATAGTTTATAATACTATTATACAGCTTAAAAAAACTTTCGGCTTATCAAAAAACGAAAACGGGTATAAAAAAAATTTATGAAGATTAAACATATCACGCCGATGGGCTATTGTTACGGTGTTATCGACGCGATGGTTATCGCCAAGAATGTCGCGAAGAGTCCAGAATTACCGCGCCCTATCTATATTTTAGGCATGATTGTGCACAACCACCATGTGACGGAAAGCTTTGAAAAAATCGGTGTGCAGACGATAGACGGCGAAAATCGCTTAGCGATTTTAGAGAATATTGACCATGGTACTGTGATTTTTACAGCGCATGGCATTTCAGATGCCGTAAGACAGCGAGCCGCTGAAAAAGGATTAACGGTAGTCGATGCGAGTTGTCCGGATGTTTTGATAACGCATGAAATTGTCAAGAAACGCTTGGCAGATGGGTATGAGGTCATTTACATTGGCAAGAAAGGCCACCCGGAACCAGAAGGCGTATTAGGGATTGACCCTGACCGGATTCATCTCTTGTCTAATTTACAAGATTTAGAGGCGCTCAAATTAACGGGCAAAGTTTTCATGACCAATCAAACGACCATGAGCATGTGGGACGTGTCAGACATCATGGCAGCGGTGTATGAGAAATTTCCACAAGTCGTGGCGCATAGTGATATTTGTCAAGCAACATCTGAGCGCCAAGAGGCTGTTGCTGAGCAGGCGGTCGGGTGTGATTTGACAATCGTCGTTGGTGACCCACGTTCAAATAATACGAATCGTCTCGCAGAAGTCTCTCGAAATCAAGCTGGTGTGCCTGCTCACCGAGTGGCAGATGTCTCAGAAATCAAGCCAGAGTGGCTGACGCAGTTACCAGAGGATGCGACAGTTGCGGTTACCGCTGGCGCCTCGACACCAACTGCTATTGTCCGTGAAGTCATGGATTATTTGAAACAGTTTGATGACCAGACCGCACAAAGTCGTGTCACTTATGAAGATATTATTCCTCGTGGTGCCGTTCGTGATTTGACTAAAAAGCGGGAGAATCGCTTGCAAAAACTGCGGGAACAGGCATTTGAGGGAGATGCGTGACTTTGTTCCATAAAAAAGGAGTAACTTTTGCTATACTCATTTAAGTCAATAAAGTGAACAAATTTTTGAGATATTTTACGTCAATTCGAGGCGACAAGGCGTAGGCGTACAGGTGTACGTCAAGACTTGGTAACGAAGAAGTGACGGGAAATAGCCAAAAATGTTTGCTTTATTGGCTTAATTGAGTATATAATAAAGAAAGCAAAGTGCAGATGACCTCTTGTGGTTTAAATCTTTGACCATTTTTGACCAATGCGCTATAATGTATCTATACAAATAAAAAGGAGTTAATCACATGGCACTCATTCCTACAGTCATTGAACAATCAAGCCGCGGTGAACGCGCGTATGATATCTACTCACGTCTTTTGAAAGACAGAATTATTATGTTGACAGGTGAAGTTGAAGACAATATGGCTAATGCCGTCATTGCGCAACTTTTATTCTTAGATGCACAAGATTCGACTAAAGACATTTATCTCTATATCAATTCACCTGGTGGGTCAGTCTCTGCTGGTCTTGCGATTGTCGATACAATGAATTTCATTAAATCGGATGTTCAGACCATTGTCATGGGGGTTGCTGCGTCTATGGGAACAATCATCGCGTCTTCAGGGGCTAAAGGTAAACGTTTCATGTTGCCGAATGCTGAATACTTGATTCACCAACCAATGGGCGGTACTGGTGGCGGTACGCAACAAACAGATATGCAAATCGTTGCTGATCATTTGTTAAGAACCCGTAAAACATTGGAAAAAATCTTGGCAGATAATTCTGGTCAAACGGTCAATAAAGTCCATAAAGATGCCGAACGTGACCGTTGGATGTCAGCGGAGGAAACTTTAGAATATGGCTTCATTGATGAAATCATGAACCGTAATGGCTTGAAATAAGCAACTCTGATAGAAGCCTGAGCTTAATCGCTTAGGTTTTTTCGAGGGTTGGTCAGAAGTCTTAATTTTTGATATAATAGAGCTAATGTTGATAATTGATGAAAAAATAATAGAATTAGATGACTTGGCAGATAGGGTGGCGGTTGCGTTCATGAAGTTGGATGTGGTGGCAGATTTTAAGGCACGAAAACTGACCTTTGAATCCGATGCTAAGCTACAGCAAAAATTACAGACCTTAGAAGAAAATAAAGCCTACATCAGCTATCGACCTGAAATTTGTGCTTTGCAGCAGGAAATCTTAATGACTGACACCATTTACCAGCTGAAATTAGCGGAAAATGATGTGCAGATGGCGCTTTCGGAGTTGGCTAAAGCCATCTCCAGCGTGATTTCTGATGCCATCGTTGTCGACGAAAATCTTCCCCTAAAGAAAGGCGGTCACCATGGTAGGCATCATCACTGAGTTTGAAAAAACGGCAATTCCGCCACTCGAGATTGTGGGGCGGACAGCAATTTATGTTTTTTATAGCAGTTATAAATACGTGCGCCAATTGAGCCGGTTTGGCGATTTGGGGTATAGCAGCAAGAAAGCGCGCTATGCGCTGTTATATGTGGATACGGCGATGCTTGAAGCGGTTGTACCTAAACTCACGGCTTTGCATTTTGTTAAGGCTGTCAAGATTTCAGAATTTGATCATCTGAATCGGGATTTCTCAAGTGCTTTTCAAGAGACTGTCCAAGAAGCTAAAAATGAAGAAAACCAAAAAGCAGCTGAGCTTTAAAGTTCGGCTGCTTTTTGATTTAAATAGGCAAAGATTTGACTTTGTGGGAGGTGTTCGATTTTGAGGGCATCTTCCTTGGAATAAATAAAAGTTGCTGGTAAATTTTTTAAACTTTCCGAATGAAAATTACGCTGGTTACGAAACAAGCTTGCTTTAGCAAAAGGAAATTGTTTGATAAAATCGGAGATGTTAAAGTTGAGTTGATGTAGGATGTTCAGGAGGACTTGATTATCATAATCAAGTGGCGTTTTACCCACCATTTCCGCTTGAAGCATTAGCAGAAAGTCACGCCCTGTATGACGCCCAGCAAAACTAACGGTCAAAAAATCTAAAGTTGCCTTATAAACTCGATTAAGGACAGCGTTATAGGTCGCTACATCCTTGGTCAGTTGATAGGTATCCCGTATATCTATCACAGCTGTTGGTGTCACGACTGGGTTTAGAAACCAGTCGTGACCCTCTGTTTCAAAATGGCTGAAGTCATTATTAAAAAGTGTAAAGTAGTGTTGGATTTCACTGGTCATGATGATACCTGAGTTTCTGAATAATTTGTCATCTAAAAAACAGATAATGTCACTAAATTGTTACGGCTAATCTTGGATAAAAAAGATTAGCCGCAAGAGTCGTTAGTCTATCAAAGTGATGACACTATAAATTTTTTTGATGTGTTCTCTAATTATTATTCTACCAAAATATTGGCAAGCCCCCAAGTGATTTGCTGCATCGAACAGGAGCGGAAGCGGTTACTTCGTTGGTATATAAGGACTAGAGGAGAGATGTTTTTTGATGAATTTATCTAAAGAATTAAGGTGTTTTGTTGATAGATTCCAAAAATCTGACCACTTTACTGCGGGCATAACGGTATTCAATCTGATTCTCTTTTAAGAATTGGTTGAAATTTCCCTCCCCGATTGGGGCATCGGCCACTTCTAATTCCAGTTCGTAATCTAATTTGCCGGAGTACTCATTTTTATCCAGTGCCATGAGCCCAATATTAGTCTCATATTCACGGCGGGTTGTTGTCAGCGAACCTAAGAGCTGAATGGCTGAGAGATCAATCGCATAGACTTTTAAAATATCAAAGATACGCTGAATAGTGATACAATTTTGTGGGAGCGTTTTAGATGCCAAAATGGCACAGGCTTTTTCGTAAGTTAAAGCAACATTATGTTCTAAATTGCCCACTTGTTGTGGGATTTTGAGTGTCATTTCAGCGGTATTATCAAATGTGCGAATACGCAAGGACAGCTTATTGCCTCTGAGTTTGAGGTCGGGTGTGTCAAAGTAATGATTGGTCTGGCGGACAGGCGCAATGTGGCTAAACCGTTTACTTAGCTGATCAAATTCAGACAGACTGAGCAAGGTTTTATATTCAATTTCAAGATTGGTTTGCATAGAAAATCCTCGTCTTTTATGGTAGAATAAGTAGTAATTATTGATTTTTATACTTAATTTAAGTGAAGAAAGAGAACGACATTTTTGAGATATTTTCCGTTAATTAGGTCAACGGATAAATGGAAAAACCACTAAGCCATGTTGCCCATAGCTTTTTCGTAAGTCGCTAAAGCGACAACTTCAATGCCAGAGGTGACAAGGTGTAGGCGTACGTCAAGACTTTTGTCCCACGCCTAAGTGGTACATAGCTACTTATCTAAGCGCTAAAGCGCCAAGATAGTAGCCAAACGAAGAAGTGGCGAAAAATAGCCAAAAATGTTCGCTTTATTTGCTTAATTGAGTATATTGTACTGAAAAAAAGGAGAGATAGCAAATTTTTACAGTTGAGGAGACCTAAAATGCTCCTATGGCAAGTCATCCATGATATTTTTGATGGGTAAGCAGCAACATCTGTCCACCTGAAATCACAAGTCAAAAATAACTAGCTAATATCTGCTTTACAAAAGTAGAAAGCAATCAAGTCATGTTCAGTGAAAATGCGCTATCCAGACCATATATTATGACAGATAAATTTAACTGGGAAGCTTTTCTTGATCCGTATATCCAAGCGGTCGGAGAACTCAAAATTAAGCTACGTGGCGCGCGTAAACAATATCAAAAGCAAAATCGGCATTCGCCGATTGAATTTGTGACGGGTCGTGTCAAACCTGCTGAATCTATCAAAAACAAGGCACGCTTGCGAGGTTTCACGCCTGAAAATATCACAGAAATGCAAGATATTGCGGGTGTGCGCGTCATGGTGCAATTTGTAGAAGACGTAGAAGAAGTCTTAAATTTGCTCCGTCAGCGCAAGGATTTTAGAATTGTTCAAGAACGCGATTATATCAATCATCAAAAGGAGTCTGGCTATCGCAGTTATCATGTCATTATCGAGTATCCAGTTGAAATGGTTGACGGTCGAAAAAATATTTTGGCAGAAATTCAGATTCGAACTTTAGCCATGAATTTTTGGGCAACAATTGAACACTCGCTTAACTATAAATATCAGGGCGCTTTTCCTGAAGAACTGCGCAATCGTTTGGCTGTTACGGCTAAAATTGCCTATGCTTTGGACGAAGAAATGAGTACTATTCGTGAAGAAATTCAAGAAGCACAGCTTTTGTTTAATCCATCACGGCGTAAAGTTGATGATGGTGTAGAAAATCGGGATGATTTTGATGAAGAACATAACTGGTAAAAAGATTTGGATTGTTAAAAATACCTATAAAAAAACTCAGGTCATTGCATCGGCATTAGAGGTTTTATGCTTAGAATCTGGTTTTGTTTTCGACGAAAAAAATCCAGAGATTATTATTTCTGTCGGTGGTGACGGCACTTTACTTGCTGCTCTCCATTGCTACGAGACACAGTTGGGAAACGTTAGGTTCATTGGTGTCCATACAGGACACTTAGGTTTCTATGCGGATTTTCAAGAGCATGAGCTAGAACAAGTCGTTGAAGCGATTCGAAACGAGAAACCTGAAGAAGCTTTTAAATACCAACTCTTAAAAGTGCAAATCCATTTTACAGATGGTCGTGTCAAGACGCATTTAGCCCTGAATGAGTCAGTCATTAAGCGGGCATCTAAAACGCTAGTTGCGGATGTCAAGATTTCCGATTTTCTATTTGAAAAATTCCGTGGGGATGGGCTGTCGGTCTCAACACCGACAGGTTCTACAGCTTATAATAAGTCAATTGGCGGAGCGGTCATGCACCCTCGTGTCCACGCCTTTCAAGTGACAGAGGTCGCCTCGCTTAATAATTTGGTTTACCGAACACTTGGTGCTCCGATGATCATCGCCGAAAAAGATACGGTCACGATTGAGCTGGAAAATGCTGATGATTATTTATTAACGGTGGATCAGCTAGAGTACTTTTATGATCAAATCGCTTCTGTGACTTATAGTCTGGACGGTGGCGAGATTTCCTTTGTCAATGGGGGGCATACCGGTTTTTGGCACCGCGTCAAAAATGCCTTCATCGGTGAAGTCAAATGAGATTTGACTTTCTAGTGGTTGCCAATCAAGATGGTATCCTACTCAAAACATTTCTCAAACAACACGGTATTTCAAAAAATTTACTGGCTAAAATCAAGTTTGATGGTGGTGATTTATGGGTCAATGGAGTCAAACAAAACGCGATTTATAGAGTATCTGAAGGCGAAGTCGTGAGTATCCATATTCCTGCTGAGACAGCTACAGTGACCTTGAAACAGCAAGAAATGCCATTAGCCATTGTTTATGAAGATGACCATTTTCTCGTGCTGGATAAGCCGGCAGGCATTGCTAGTGTTACGGGCGTGAACTATCCCGATAGTACGATGAGTAATTATGTCGCAGGCTATTTAAAAGCACAAGGGTATGACAATCAAAAAGTCCATGTCGTCACGCGACTAGATAAAGATACGTCAGGTCTCGTGCTTTTTGCCAAACACGGTTATGCCCATAGTCTGCTAGATAAGATGTTACAGAAAAAAGCCGTGACGAAGCGATATTTTGCCTTAGTTCATACATCAGTTCAACTGGAACAGTCAGCTGAAATTCAGGTGCCAATTGGCCGTAAAAAGGGGTCAATTATTGAGCGTGCGGTGGTAGACAGTAATCATCCAACGGCTAAATTTGCCCATACGTCCTATGAGATTATCCAGTCACAAGCGCATTTCACCTTAGTAGATATTCAACTTCATACCGGTCGAACGCATCAAATCAGGGTTCATTTTGCGCATTTAAATGCGCCTTTATTAGGAGATGATTTATATGGGGGCAAGCGTGACAAAATTTCACGTCAAGCCTTGCATTGTCACTTTCTTAGTTTTAAACATCCATTTACAGATGAGATGATTGTGTTAGATTCTTCTCTGCCACAAGATATGCAAGTCCTTTTAGAAGAGACGTAAAATCTAAACAGTGATAAAATTAAAACTTCACAGAAGTAAAATCGTAGAAGGGAGTTCTTAAAATTAATGAACGATGAAGAGTTGACAACACAAGATGTTTTCGGAAATTTACAGGAACTCCTAGAGGCTAATGACATTAGGGCGTTTCGGGAAGCTTTTTTGGAACACCATATCTATGATCAGACGCAGTTTTATCTTGATTTTACAGATGATGAACGCTTAGAGCTCTATAGCATCTTGTCCCCTCAGGAACTATCAGAGATTTTTGAGAATATTGATTTTGATGCAGTTGGTATTAAACCTTATCTTAAGGAAATTTCACCTGAGTATCTATCAACTATGTTTGATGAGATGTCATCAGATAATGCTGCCGATATCTTAACGAATCTGACCAAACGCGAACGCAGAGCTATCTTTTCACAGATGGAACCTGAAAATGTGACGGAAATTCGTAACCTCATGCATTATGATGAGGAAACAGCCGGATCCTTGATGACAACGGAGTTCGTCGCTGTAGTGGCTAATCAAACGGTCAGCTCAGCAATGACGGTCATTAAAGCGACAGCCGAGGATGCCGAAACGATTTACTATGTCTATGTTTTGGACAATGACAAGCAACTCCTAGGTGTGATTTCCTTACGTAGTCTCTTGATTTCTCATGATGATACGCTAATTTCAGATATTGTCAATGAACATATCATCAAGGTTGATGTTGATGAACCGCAGGAGCGGGTTGCCCGTTACTTTAGAGACTATGATTTGCTGGCATTACCAGTCGTTAGTCATGATAATATCATGTTAGGGATTGTGACGGTCGACGATATCATTGATGTTATTGACGATGAAGCGCAAAGTGATTACTCTGGTTTGGCAGGTGTCAACACCGATAATGTTAATCAAAAACCCATTCAGTCTGCCGCGAAACGTTTACCTTGGCTAGTTGCCCTCCTCTTTTTGGGAATGGGAACAGCGAGCTTGATTGATCATTTTGATGGTTTGGTCAGTAAGGCTTCTGTTCTGGCAATTTTTATTAGTCTGATTACCGGAACAGCCGGTAATGCTGGGACGCAATCTCTCGCGGTCTCTGTCCGTAGAATTTCACTCAATGACGATGAAAATCGCTCCTTTTTTGGTTTGATTTTGGCGGAGATTGCGACTGGTCTGGTGACTGGCGCAGTGACTGGCTTGACGATTTTTATCGTGGTCAGCTTGTGGAAAGGCAATATGATTCTTGGTCTTGCGGTTGGTGTTGCCATGTTCTGTGCCATTACCGTGGCGAATTTGGCAGGTTCTTTGATACCAGTCGCTATGGACCGGTTAGGTTTCGACCCTGCCGTTGCTTCAGGCCCTTTTATTTCAACTATGTCAGATTTGACTAGCGTCTTTATCTACTTTTCTATCGCTGGGATTTTTATTCATTTCTTTTGAATCAAATCAAAAATGACAAGTCAGCAATTTGCTAGCTTGTCATTTTTTGTTTTGAAAGATTTAGCCCTTATTTTTTAGAAACGATTTCAACAACGAATTCAAGTGGACCAGATGTCTCAGCTGATGGTGCTTGATTACCATAGGCCATATCCGCAGGGATTATCAATTTGTAGATGCCGCCGACTTTTTTGCCAGTTAAGCCTTTCGTCCAACCGGCAATCACGCCAGATAGAGGAAATTCAATCGGTTCAGTTTTGCCTTTAGCAGTTTTTTGAGTTGAGTCAAAAATCACACCTTGAGCATTCCAGCCAGTGTAGTTGGCTTTGATTGTGTCAGTTTCAGCAATCACATCACCATCACCAGCTTTAAGATCTTCAACCTTCAACTCTGTCACTTTCGCTGCATCAAATTTCTTAGCTTTGGCGAGCTTGGTGAAGACTTGCATGTCATTTTTAGTTTGACTAGCTGATTGACTAGTCGATGGTGTAGATGATTCTTTGCTTGGTTTGTTTGCGATAAAGACCAGTCCAACAGTAATCGCTGTAAAAGCGACTACCAGAAGAACCACCCATAAAGAATTATTTTTAGTTTTCATAGTCATTATTCTACCATAATTTAACTTTTTTTTCTAAACAAAAGCTATTTTCAGGATAAATCAGAAAACCTGTCACAATTTTCAGAAATCATGATATAATTGAAGATATTACAAAATGGAGAAATCATGTCCTATATTTTAGAATTATTACCCGGGTTAATCTTAACGTTATCTGTCTTTGGACTAACACTCGTCTTATCGATTCCTTTAGGATTACTACTGGCCTTTTTATTGGGTGTACCAGTTATCAAATGGTTTGTGAATATTTACATCTGGATTATGCGTGGCACCCCACTCTTGGTGCAACTCATTATCATCTTTTACGCCCTTCCTATGATCGGTCCGACCTTGCCACGATTTCCAGCAGCTATATTGGCCTTTACCTTGAATTACGCCGCTTACTTTGCTGAAATCTTCCGCGGTGGTATCAAGGCCGTGCCCAATGGTCAATTGGAGGCAGCAAAGGTGTTAAAACTCAGCAAGTGGCAGACGATTCGTTACATTCAAATGCCACAAGTGGTGAAAATTGTTTTACCATCAGCCTTTAATGAAATCATCACCCTCGTCAAGGATTCTTCCTTGATTTATGTGGTTGGATTGGGCGATTTATTGCGGGCAGGCAAAATTGCCATGAGTCGAGATGTGTCGCTAGTCCCGATTATGATGGCAGCCTTGATTTATTTGATTTTCATTGGTATCTTGACCATCCTATCAAAGAAAATCGAGCAAGGTTTTGATTACTATAAATAGGAGATCAGATGCTAGAATTAAAAAATATTACCAAGAAATTTGGTGATAAAGTGCTCTTTGATGGTTTTGATTTGACCATCAAGGGTGGCGAGATTGTTGCGATTGCGGGGCCTTCAGGTGGTGGCAAGACAACTTTGCTCAGAATGCTTGCGGGATTAGAAACGATTGACTCAGGTCAGGTGATATTTGACGGGGAAGAAATTGCGCTAGATGCCTTGATTACACGCAATCTACTAGGCTTTGTCTTTCAAGATTTTCAACTTTTTCCGCATATGACGGTACTTGAGAATCTCGTGCTCTCGCCCATGAAGACTATGCAAGTCTCTAGAAAAGCTGCGATTGTCAATGCTGAAGCGTTGTTGACCAATCTGGAAGTTATTGAACAAAAAAATGCCTATCCTTTTAGTTTATCGGGTGGTCAAAAACAACGGGTTGCATTGGCACGTGCCATGATGATTGAACCTAAAATTATCGGTTATGATGAGCCAACCTCAGCCCTCGACCCTGCCTTGCGAGATCAAGTGGCTAATCTCATTTTGGAAAATAAGAAACTGGGGATGACACAAATCGTCGTCACCCATGATATGGATTTTGCCGAAAAAATCGCAGATACCATTATCAAAGTCAACGCTAAAGTGGACTGAAAACTAACCAAACAAACAAATTATATAGGAGAAATAAGACAAATGAAACTGAAAAAAATTTTAGGCATGATAGCTGTTTTAGCTACTTTTACGACATTAGCGGCTTGTGGTCAAAAAACTGCAAAAGACAGCTGGTCAGATATTCAAAAGAAAAAAGAAGTCGTCATCGGTTTTGACAATACCTTTGTACCGATGGGTTTCAAGGATGAAGCTGGTAAAAATGTTGGCTTTGACATTGACCTTGCAGATGAAGTTTTCAAAAAATATGATGTGAAAGTTAAAATGCAGCCGATTGATTGGGAGATGAAGGAAACGGAGCTTAAAAATGGCTCAATTGATTTAATCTGGAATGGTTATTCTGTGACTAAAGAACGTGAGAAAAAAGTGCTCTTTACCAATCCTTACATGAAAAATGAACAAGTACTTGTGACTAAAAAATCAAGTAAAATTGACGATGTGGCAGGTATGAAAAATAAGGCTCTAGGTGCTCAAACAGGTTCTTCAGGCTATGATGCCTTTACCAAACAGCCTAAGATTCTCATGGACATCGTCAAAGACAATGATGCGACACTCTACGACGAATTCAATACAGCGCTGCTAGACCTGAAAGCTGATCGCATTGAAGGTTTGTTGATTGATAATGTTTATGCGAATTATTATCTGACTAAAAATGGTGAAATTAAGGATTACAATATCCTGACAACTGGTTATGATTCGGAAAATTTTGCAGTTGGCGCTCGAAAATCAGACAAAGCATTGGTTGATAGTATCAACAAAGCTTTTAAAGAGTTGCACGCGGACGGTGAATTTCAGAAAATCTCTGAAAAATGGTTCTCTGAGGATGTTTACCCAGGAAAATAAAAAATAACTAAAACAAACTTCTCTTACTTAACGTATAAAGTTAATAAGAGGAGTTTTTTTATTCTTGTGTTTATCATGAAAAATTGTTAAACTTTAGGTAATCATATCTATGCTATTGCTGTATCACAAGCTATGAGCGAGTTACAAATCAAAAAGGAAATTAAAAAGGGGTGGTCTATGAAAAAAATGTTAGTGCTATTGACGATGTTAGTCATGACTTTTGGTGTGACAGTTGCTCATGCTGAGGCGAACTATGTCAAAGACGATGCAAAAGTTTTAAGCCAGTCACAAGTTCAAAATTTAAACGAGATGTTAAATGATCTTGCGACGAGCCAGACTAAAACGGGTGAAACAGCGCATCTGGAATATGCCATTATGACGGTTGAATCACTCAAAGGGGATGATGTTGAAGATTATGCGCGCGATGTTTTCAATAAAAAACAGATAGGTGACAGTCAGCATAATTTAGGGGTTCTGTTTCTCATTTCGATTAAAGATCATGAGTATCGCATTCAATTAGGTGATGGTTGGGAAAAGACGAAATATGTCAATGAAGGTAATATCAAGAAATGGGTCTATACGGATAATGTGACAAGGATGCTTCGCTCAGACAATTATGGTGAGGCGGTTGAGACAATAACGGAAAACATGATTGCGCTTGTGGGGCAGGATGTTGTGTTACCACAGTCACAAGAAGCCTTTGCTAAGTCATTAGGCGTACAACTTGCTAAGTCAGAAATTGCAGATGTTAAGCGCCTAAAAAGCCTAAAGATATTTGCTCTAGGAACAGTCATCGCCCTATTAGGCGGTACCATTAGCTTTTTTAGTGTGAGTAGTTGGCGAAAATTTGCCAAAAAACGTTATCTTAAAAAGCACCGTGCTTTAGTCTTATCAATTTTAGAATTAGAACTTGGTTTTTACGCTGAGAAAGAGCGCCTATCTATTTCGGATGTCGATTTGGCGGATGCTTTCAATGAAACAAAACTGCCACCAACGATTGAAAATGTCCGACGATTTATTGATAATTTTAAATGGCATGATGCACTCATCAAGCAAGGAGATGCACAATACAAAGAAGACCGTCAACCTGATAATCGTGAGAAAATGGCACTCAGAATTACCAAGCAGAAACCTGATAGACGCTATCATGACTTCAACGATATGAATGATAGTTTTAGACATGATAGAGTTTGGCGGGGCTATTATTATGGCACTTTGCTTTATCCAGTTGCAGCACCTCAAAGCGCTTTGGCTGATCATGCTAACTCCGATTCAAATTCTGGTAATGATACTTGGACAGGATTTGGAGGTGGCGGCGGATTCTCATCAGGTGGTGGTGCCTCTGGCGGTTGGTGATAGCTGGTGAATAAAGTTAATCCTCAAAAAGAAAGTTGGGAATTATCAAACAATTCAAAATTTTTCTGCTTTTTTCTTGACAAATTCAAAATTAAGCGGTAAACTATAATAAAAATAAGAAAGGTTCTACGGTTGATTGAATGAAACTGTCAAACACAAACTTGCGATTGTTGGTGAAGGGCACACGCTAAGAGATTTCTCTTACTGTTGTGTCCTGTTTGGCGTTCATTCATCAAGTGGGACAGAGTTCAGCGTCTTGCTTAATAAGTGGGACGCTTTTCTTTTATCAACTATTTGAATTAGACAATTTAACTGATTTTCGATTTCTAGGTGTTAGAAAAATAGATAAAAAGTAGGCAGGCACTACCGTGTCATGATGTCTTTTTTCTAATTTTTTGACACACCAAATCAGTCGCCTCAACATCTTAACTAAGTCTAGTGGTAATAAGTCAAGTAAGACTTGTAAATTTATTTTACAAGATTTATGAAACTAAGGTACACTAAATAAGCCTACGAAAAATTCATTTTTTCGCAAGTGCTATCAAGGACTTGTGCTC